>JBATSO010000078.1:0-10140 GCA_049293335.1 Saccharimonadales bacterium (SeqCode) | reverse complement strand
TCGGCCATACGAGCGGCAATGACTTCATTTGATACTCTTTTGTTAGCCATAGGTGTTTGTCTTGATTCGTCCTATCCTACAGGATAGTCGAAAGCCCCTGATGGGGCAAGGGTAGTGAGCAGTTACTTCGCAGTCGGGGCACGCTGAGACTGCACAGAATTTGATTTCGAAAAAGAATTCTGCGCGCACCTCCTTGGCGCCCGACCTACTTAGTAGAATGCCGACAGGATGGTTGTTAACGCAACGCGCAGTTGTTGTGCTCGGAGCAAGCTCCTGCGCGCACCTCCTTGGCGCCGGACCTACTTCGTAGGTTCTCGCATACTAACGCATGCAGACCAGTAAAAAAGCCAGTCCGCTGGACTGACTCTTTTACTGGTACACCCGACAGGATTCGAACCTACGACCTTTGGCTCCGCAAGCCAACGCTCTATCCAGCTGAGCTACGGGTGCGCGATTTTTCCCTCTCTTTCGCAACCGAAAGTTCTGGAGAACAGGGGTGATTGTAGCACAAAAATTGTTCGGGTGCTAGCCTGAAATACAGGCTCCGATCTGTTACAATGATTTCTGCTACGGAGAGGTCGCATAGTCCGGTCTAGTGCGCCACACTCGAAATGTGGTATAGGGGCAACCCTATCGAGGGTTCGAATCCCTCTCTCTCCGCCATGAATATACTAAATAGTCGTATCAAAAGATAACCGTTAATGGCTGAAAACCGCAGAGATTCGAACGGGCTTGCCAGCGGCAAGCCCCGCCCGCAGCCCAGCGACCATGGGAGCTGGGTCTTGCCGCAGGCAGGAGGTCGAATCCCTCTCTCCGCCACAAATTTATACAGGAATACCGTGAAAAATCAGCAAAACTTACTCAGCATTGTTCGGGGGGCAAAAACTATTGCTGTAATTGGCCTGTCTGATAAGCCCGAGCGCGAAAGCTACAAAGTAGCCGCATATCTACAACAAAAAGGCCACCGTATTATTCCCATTAACCCCCGGGCAACCGAAATTTTAGGCGAAAAATGTTATGCAAACATTGGCGACCTACCGCCAGACCTACATGTAAACGTGGTCAACATATTCCGTAGGCCCGACGAGGTACTGCCACATTTGGCCGAAATTGCGCAGCGGGGCAATTTTGAGCACATTTGGCTGGCAGAGGGAGTTAGTAGTCGAGAGGCTGATGAATATGCACACAAGAACCATTTGCCGCTCATTTCTGATAAGTGCATGATGAAAGTTGACCTCGGCCAAACAGACGCACCCCTAATATGTTGAAACGACTATAGCGGCTATTCGCTGGGTTGAGGAGCCTGGACCGTGGCAAACATTTCCTCGGTATATTGACGCCCAAGATAAATACCGTACACCGAGTGCGCATAACAGGCATCGATATGCTGGCAAACACCTCCATCGTGTGCGGCATAGGCCATAAAGGCTGCTTGCTTGCGCGCTAAATCATCGCCCCCTACATTTTGGGGCAGCGAATGAATAGGGTAGCCTACATACTTAACCATGTGCACCGAAAGCTCTGCGGCCGTTTGGTAACGATCTAGCGCCCGCTGCGCAAACAAGCCTGCCACTTCATGGTCGCTGTGGTCTGGGTATAGCGTATGAGCAACCTCTGCCTGTGCATGAAGTTCGTTCGGCTGGAAAACACCGAGTAGTTCTTCGAGAGCCTTGGTAATATCTTCTGAAGAATAAGAAGACTGTGCGTCAACGGTAGAAATGCGGGCGTTTATGCCATTGTACACTTTTTGAAGGCTTTGCTGTTTTGAGCCACCAAAGCCTTCTCCGCGCGTGTTGCCATCGGGCAAATTTAGGAAAATAAGCGATATTTTTGGATTATTATGGGGTGTTGACACTGTAATGTATTGCCCCGTAGAAAGTTGGAACGTGTGGGATTGCCATGACTGTCGGTGTCCGACCATGTTCGCATACGCGGCTTGTGAGCCAGCCTGCCGACCCAGCCAGTAGTAACTATTAGACCCCGCATCGCCAGCGGTGAGGTACACCGTACGCATACAGCGGCCTTCGCGTATTTGGTGAAGAAGGTCGGGGCTGGTAAACAGTATGTCGTCGTCGGGGTGAGCAACAACGGTCAGGGTCGTACCTTGGTTGCAGTCTGCCAGCACAAGACTCGAAAGTAGTTCTGGCGCGAGCGATGATGCGCTTACTCCTGAATCATGTAGGTTATTTGGGCGTAAGCCCCGGTCATAAAAAAGCAGCACTTCGCGCGGGTCTTTAATGTTACCCGCAACCGCAACCGAGCTACTTGGCCGCCCATAAGCACGCAGCACCTCTTCGAACTGACAAAGTGGGTAGTCTGTTAGCCCTTTGTCGTATGACAGCAGGTACGCAAAACTATCGCGTGGGTTAAGCCGCCAAGCATCGCTCGTCAGTGTTTGGCGCGGCGTAGTGCAGTCGCCAAGTGGCACGACTTTTTGTTTGCCGTCCATCTCCGCCCGAATTGGTAAAACACGCCAGTAATCGCCCACCACTGCTTTCACTCTGTGCTGGCGCAAAATCTGCGCAATTCTGCTGTTGCGTTCCGAGAAAGGCGCAAGGGCTGCCCGACTGCTACTATACGTAAAGTAATTACCGTGTGCTGCGGCAGTAATCCCGACCAACAGTATAAGCCCCGACAGATAGCTGGCCCGCACTGACGGCAGCCAATTTCGTATGCCACAAGCCAGCCCGATAAATAGGGCAAAAAATGCCATACTTAGATAGCGCGCATCGACCGCATAGTAATGTTTGGTGGCGACAAAACTAAGTATGGCCACCAGCGTAGTGCTAACGGTGGCCGCAAACAAGAGTATCGCCCACCGCGGCAAGCTAAAACCGCTCTTGGGCCGAGCCTTCACGTTACGAACGGCCAACAAACCAGCAAGCAGTACACCAGCGAAAACCACGGTGTAAGCAATGCCTGGAATTTCTCGAAGCTGCGTTAAGAATGCCTGAGGCCACTCGCGCAGCAGCACATTGCCAGGCACAGGATTAAGCCCAAGCACGCTAAGTAACCCCAGCACAGCGTACACGCCCGCAACCATTAACCCGTGTGGCGTATTGAGCTGATAAGGGGACACGGTGGTGCCGTTTTCGAGGTGCGTTACACCCGTGTTTTTAAGCACGTACAAGATTGCAAGCGACCCTATAAAGCCTATCACACTTACCGCCAGCCACTTTAGGCCAACCTTGCGCAACTCCAAACCTGTTTTTTTAAAAAACAATCCCGCACACCATACTAGCACAGCCCCGCCAAGACTGAGCGGCACAAACAGCCGGTCGCTTGCGAAAAGAAGGGCGAAGAGTAGGGCGGCAGCTACCATATATTTGCCGTAAAAGCGGGGTGATTTTATGGTGAACAAGATGGCAGCTATATAAACCACGTATTCTAAATTCCTGGTTGTTAGCATTGCAAAACTAACTGGTAGTAGGGCGCCTGCATACGGCTGCGTAGGTGTTAGGAGCAAAACAAGGGCCATGCCAAGTATTAAAAGCGCCCACGTTTCGTCCCTTGGAACAATTTTGCGCAGCAACCATGCCATAAATAAAACAGCACCAAGGCCACAAGCTACCGTAAGCATGCTAAGCGCAAAGGGGGTATTGCCAAAGGCCGCACCCAGCGCAAATAAAGGCCATTTGAGTAAAAATGTGTGCGTTGCGGGAAAATGAGCTCCCTGGAACGTTTGCCAATTACTAAACATGTACGAATCGACTAGCTGATCGGCGTTTTGAGCATGTAAACGTGCGCCTAAGACCGACCAAAAAATTGTGGAGGCTATTAAAATAAGCAGGGCGCCAACTGCAAACAGCCGATATATGTATTTTTGGCGCTGACTTTGAAGAACATAGAGCAGCGGCGCAGTTGGAATGGTTGGAGTAGCCTTTTTCACAGCCCGAACATCGGTTATAAGTTTGCCCGTTTTAGGCGTTTTAGACTTTTTGGTTGGTGGTTTTGGGGGAGTGGGCATGGTTGTACGTGTTAGTCGATAAGAATGTTACTTGGTAGAGTGTCTTTTTTGAAGATACGTGTTTTATAGAGGTAGAAGTTCCAAATGGTGGTTATGCCCAATGCAAACGTACGCGTTACCATAGGCGGCAACACATGTTGGAGCATTTTTGTAAGCAATACTGTAAATCCTAAGTTCCAGCAGACCAATAAGGCCACTGCTATAACTTGTGGAATGACAACTTTGTGATGCATACGCTTGTCGCCAAACGTGAATAGTTTTTGCAGCAAAAACGACACAGCGAGACCAATCAAAAATGAGATTGCAACTGCCTGAACTGGGGTAGCTCCGTAGTATTGAGCAGTGACAATAATTATAAGTTCAAGCACGTAAACCGAACCACCAACTACAACATATCGTGCGCCAGGCTTTTTCATAAAATCCTTAACGGCATGGTTCATAAGTTTTTTGACGCTTGTTTATCGACCACATAGAGCGGTCGGTTTTGAGTTTCGGCGTGGATGTGTGCAAGATACAGGCCAATGATGCCCTGCGAAACCAGCAGCATGCCAATCAGAAACAAAATAAGCACCAGCCCATAGGCACTCGCAGTCGCTCGAAGCCCAAGCGGATCATGCAGCAAAAAATTACTCAGCATCACAATACCTGCTACCAGAGAAAAAAATATGATGGCCCCGCCCGCATACGCCGCCACGTAAAGCGGGGAAGTGCTAAGTGAAATCATGCTGTCGATGGCGAGTTTAGAAAGTTTGCGAAAATTGTAGGTAGAAGTGCCCGTTAGGCGGCTATTTTCTTGGTAGGGAATGGTGGTCATTTTGTAGCCAAACCAGTCTATGAGCCCCCGGGTTATGCGGTTTCGTTCGGTTAGTGTATTGAACTGGTCGCAAACCTCTCGGTCGATGAGGCGAAAATCGCCAAGGTCGGGCTGTAGCCTCATGCGCGTAAACCGCCGAAAGACACCGTAAAACGCCCTTGAACCAAAGCGTTTTAGCGGCGGGGCCTGGCGCTGCGCTCGCTTGCCCACCACAACCTTGGCCCCCTGAGACCACTTTTCGACAAAAACAGGCAAGAGGTCGATGGGGTGCTGGCCATCGGCATCAACGGTAAGTATGGCCGCGCCGCGTGCCACCTGCAAACCTGCGCTGGTGGCAACTTCTTTCCCAAAATTACGCGTAAGAGCAAGTACCTTTGCAGAAGTAGGGTTTTTGGTGGCCAGTTCCTGGAGTATCGCAAGGCTTGAATCATTACTGCCATCGTTAACGTACACAATTTCGTAACCGACCCCAAGCTCGCTAGCCACTTTAACTAAGGCCTCGTGGAAGGTTGCGAGGCCTTGAGCTTCGTTATAGACAGGCACAACTATAGAAAGCGTTGGTGTTGGATGTTTCATTACTATTTCTCTAGCATTCAGTATATACCACCCTCACACTGAAAATTGTGAAATTCCTTGAGGAGTTTGTACGCTTTCGCTACGCTAACCCGCTCGTCTAGAGTGAGAAACCCTGGCGGCGCAAACGAATCTGGTACAGCACTACGCCGACCACTGTGGTAATGGCGCTTATGGCTACTACATCACCAGGACCAGTGTTGGCGAGTTGATTGCTAGGCACTTGTGTCGAAGTTGAACTAGTTCGGCCAGCCGAAGCACCGCTGTTCGCCACTGAGGCTGAAGTGGAGTTTGTGGCGCTCGAAGGAGTGGAAGGAGCGGCAGTGGTAGGAGTAGAGCTAGAGCTAGCTGTAGGAGCTGTTTGAGTAGAAGTTGTGCTTGTACTTGAGTTGTCAGAAGGTGTTGTTTTAGTGCTTGCAGCGATATCCTCGGCAGCTTTTTTCGTGCTTTGTACGGCGCTAGAGGTAGCATTTTTAGCGGTTGTTGCTGCCTGGTCTACTTTAGGGTGTCGCCAAAACAGCAACCACAGCACAAACCAAACAATTGCTGCAATAACAAGCAGTGAAACAATCAACCATAAAATTCTACCGACTATCGATACTTTATTCTGCTCATACATAGTATTTTCGCCTCACAAGATTAGTATGTAGGTACAATAGCAGAATAGTTGCAAAAGTGCAACATGCATGTATAAATAGCCTGAATTTAGTATACGCGTTGCGCTAAGGTTGCACACATTAGAATCGTATGCGTCGCAGCAGGCTGTCGATGGCATCGGCTTTGTGTACTTCACTTGGCAAATAGTCACTCAAGTAGCCTACGACGCTATCTTGCTGCTCGGGGGCAACATACACTGTAATTGGTGGCATAAACCGCTTAAGCGGCAGCAATGTAATGCCCGTTAAATGGGCGTCTTCGGCAACCGAAAAGGCCTTAAAGTCTTCAAGATAATAGGTTTTTGTGCCAATGTGTAAGCCACCTGCCTCCAAAGCGTATTGTTGGTCATGGGGCTGGCGAGAAGCGAAAAAAATCAGTCCCGCAACAGCCAAAAACACCACCGCGGTCGAAATAACATCTCTGGTAAACAAAAAAATGAGCGCCGAAAGCACAATGGCGCCCAAAGTATACGCGCCGTACCAGGTAGCGTTTTTTTCGTGTTGCACAAACTCGGCGGCGTTCCAGGTAACAGCGTTTTCATCATACGGCTGAGGCTCTTGGGCGTACGGTGCGGCCCGAAAGTTAGGTTGTGGCTGGGGTGGGGGGGAGGGGTTTTGTGGCGCTGCGGCTGTGTACGCTGGGGCTTGCGCCTGGGGTTGAGCAATTGGGTTGGGTTGATCGCTGTTTTGCGGTAGCTGAACTGGTTCTGGCTGAGCACTAGGTGATGGCGTAGGCACTGGCGGCGGCAATATTGCAGCGGGTTGCGCGGCTGGCTCTACCACAGATGGCTTTTGAGTATTTACACCTCCTGGCACAATAACTTGTCCTGGCTGCATTTCTTCCATAAGCGTTATTGTACTACAAATTTGTTCTAGGTTTTGCTATTTTAACAGGGCATTGCTATAATTACCCCTGTTTGATCAATCTGGAAGGGTGTCCGAGTGGTCGATGGAAACAGTCTTGAAAACTGTCGTGCCGGCAACGGTACCGTGGGTTCGAATCCCACCCCTTCCGCCAAATTAACATCTTTGCTAAAGTATTGGTTGGCCCTGCTTTTCAATAGTGTGTTTTAAAGGAAAAGAGCAGTCGGACAAAATGTGAACCATTTTGCCCGCGCGACGAGAAAAACCAATGGTTTGTCTTGTGCAGCCAAGGAGAGGTACCCAAGTGGCTGAAGGGGACGGTTTGCTAAATCGTTAGAGGGGCGCGAGTCCCTGCGAGGGTTCGAATCCCTCTCTCTCCGCCAAACAGAAAACACTCACCTTTCGGTGAGTGTTTTCTGTTTGGCCCGAGACGGGATGAGACCGGGAGTGCCAGTGGCACTCCCCGGGCCCGAAGCCCTACATATGCTGGAAGCATATGTAGGGTCGGCGCGTAGCGATGAGGCGAATCCCTCTTTCATCAATACCAGCAAGAGGTCGAACCCCTCTCCAATTTTCACATCAAGGGGGTTCGGTTGGGCGAACACGCGCGCAGGAACCAAATGTTGACTGATTTTCTCACCCCGCCTGAGCAAACACAATTGCGTCAACGCGTTTTGCGTGCGCTTTCTTTAGCATTGCAGCCGCTTCTTCTAGAGTTGCGCCTGTTGTAAGCACATCGTCTACTAAAATAATTGTTCGACCTTTTGCGCTTGCAGGCCGAGTCACCCGAAACACGCCCTTAATGTGCTCAAACCGTGCGGTACGGTTCGATCCCACCTGGTGCGCTTGGCCCAGGCGTGCCAGCAAATTCATGCGTCTAAAGTTGGTTTGACGGGCTATGTGCCCCGCAAGCACCTCTGCCTGGTCGTAGCCGCGCTGTCGAGCGCGTTTTGTTGCCGTTGGCACGGGCACCAATACCGTACCTACTGCAACGTGTTGCAATAGTGGTGCCATAACGCTGGCCATCTCGGCTAAGCCACTTTTGGCGCGTTCGTACTTAGCACGGTGGAGTAACTCTTTGGCAAGGCCGCTGTAAGAGTACGCTACATACACGTGCCGCAGGGGTGTGCTTGGTTTGCATGTCTCGCACACCGCAAAATCGCGGGTAGCTGCATGGCATTTGTAGCAGCGCGAGGCAACATTTGGTAGCGCAACCGTGCAGCTTGGACACAGCAGGGCGTCTGTCTCGTGTTCACACCCCAGGCAAATATGAGGTGCATAGATAGAAATAAAGCGCTCAATAAGTCGCATGTTGTGATTAATCCGTTGTAAATATGTGCACCCAACCTTGCACGCTGTTATTCATCTCAGTTATACTGATTTTAATACAAACACGCAAGCTACTAATTTTGTAACACGGCTTTTCAGGCCGATGGAGGGTAACAACTGTATGGCACGACGCAATCGTGACGATGATTTACTGTTAGAAGACGATGAATTAACCGCAGCCTTTTTGGGTGATGAGGCTCCTCAGGCCGAACAGGGAATGGAAGCCGCACCTTCTATGGCCGCCAACGACGAAGAATGGAACGATGAAGAGGCTGTGTTGCCAGGCCAATTGGCTGTAGACGTGTACGAAACCCGCGAACGACTGGTCGTAAAGGCTCGCACCGCTGGTGTTAATAAAGGCGATCTCGACGTGAGCATTGCCGACAACACCCTCAGTATCCACGGTACGCTTTCGGCGGGCGCCGAAGAGCAGGTCGAAAACTATTTTGTACAAGAGTGCTACTGGGGCGAATTTAGTCGCAGCATCGCACTACCAGTGCCCGTTAAAGAAGAAGATATTGAAGCCGTTTTGAAAGACGGTGTACTCACAGTGAGCTTCACAAAACTCAAACAAGACACCGTTAAAAAAATTCAGGTCGTTTAGTTTAGTCGGCCACTATCGTACCCTGAAATACTCCGCTCGAAACAGGGCGGAGTATTTCAATGGTACTTGGCAATTTGCAAAATTTATCTGAGCTCAGTGCGTCATGCTGTTTTATTACACTTTTTGTCCGATCGGACAAAAAGTGTAACGGAGTTTTGGGTTAGGACTTGAGAGGCCTATAATCGTCGGTTGCAGACGACGCATGGGTCGAGTTGAGCGTAGCTCTGAGCAGAGAAGTCAGAGGCTATCAACAGAGGTGTAACTAAGGAACCCATAGGCCCACGAAACATAACAGCCGCTTACAAGAGCGGCTGTTATGTAAAACCGGTCAAGAGGGTGACTACGGTTGGGTGACTTTGTTTAGTACAAACTTAACAATAAACTGCGAAAGCGCCACCACCACAAGGCCAATAAGGGCGTATATAATCGTGTTTTTAGCGTTCGTGACCTTACCGCTATCTCCACCAGAGGTAATGTAGCGCATGCCGCCCCATATAATCATAATGACGGCAATTACACCAACAAGGCTTGAGAAAATGTTGATTATAAGTGTGATTGTTTCGTTGACTTTATTGGTGCCAACGGCAGTATCGGTCTGGCAGCTCCCCCCAGTTGTCGGGTTAATTCCAAGATCATTAGCGCCGCCACAAACTCCAGCCTGCACATCGGCTGGGGCGGCATACACTGTTACGGGTACAAGGCTGACCGCCCCGACCAGCATAAGCCCCGCAAACAAAACACCTACCTTATTTCGTAAACCTTTAATCATAATGTAGTACTTTTCCTTTCTTAAATAACTTACTTACTTTATACCACTCATGGTTCTGCAATTCAACATTTACTTCGTGGCGGAATGAAGTACAAACTTCACAATAACCTGCGCTAGCACCGCAATCACCAGCCCAATAATTGCATATAGCAGGGTATTTTTGGCGCTCGTAACCTTTGCCGCATCGCCACTGGAGGTAATGTACTTAAAGCCAGCAGTCATTATCATAACGACCGCAACCACACCAATAACGCCGCTAAATATTTTAATAACAGTCGTTATTATAGAGTTAACGTCTTTGCCGCCGTTGTTATTGTCGTTGCAGTCGGGGCTGCCAATTGCATCGCACACCTCTTTTTGGTTTGTAGTAAGAGTCGTTGAGCCGCCTGGGTCTGTTGCGGCCGCATTTACCGCCGTTTGAGCTAGCCCCTGTACCCCAAGCGTTGCCAGCGCCAACACTAACGCTACGGCGCATATGCGTAACGTTCTTTTTATATATTCGCTCATAGTCTAAAGCCTCCGCATCACAAATAATATTATTGACTGTGCTAACACAATAATAAC
>JBATSO010000077.1:0-6280 GCA_049293335.1 Saccharimonadales bacterium (SeqCode) | reverse complement strand
ACCATGCGTGCTGCAACTTCTGCGTCAGTGAGTTTCTTACCGTATGGCATACGTATTTGTTTTTCGTCCTAAGCTATAGCTTAGACCGAACGGGTTCATGAGGCAAGGGGTAGTGAGGGGTTACTTTCTGTAAAAAATGGTTCAATAGTTTTGCAACACAAGGTAAGGGCCTTGGTATTGGCGCGCTTTAGAGTAAATGTCGACCTGGATTAATCCTGCCAACTCGTGTCATTAGGGCGGTGGGCAAGGTCTAGCCGCACGCTTGCCGACCACGAAAATGGTGCTACACCATACCCTTGTCCTGTGAGGGACGAGTGGTATTCATGAAAGTTAGGGTTAGTTCTGAGTGTGGTATTCGTAATTGCATATGCCAATTCATGTTGTCCGCTACGGGCTAACCCAGTGGCGAGCATCCATTCTATGTTGCCCCAAACTGCGCCGCTCCAATAGCGGTTGTCCGAGAAATAGCGGCTATTGATGGGGACGGTAGGTATTCCGTATGGTTGCCAAAAGCTTGCTGTATTTTTGAGGTGTGCAATCAATGCATCAGTTTCGGATGGCGTAAGGGCACCGCTATAAAGTGGGAGCAAGGAGGCCGCGGTTGGTATGGTTATGAGATGACCATTTCGTTGGCGCGAGAAGAAAAGACCGGTTGACGGGTCCTTAAGGAGAGACAAGTTGTCTCGAGTAAGTTGTACAGATGCCCGAAGGTCTTCAGGTAAAACTGTATTGGTTTCGGTTGCTAAGGCGCCCAGTACCGAATTTGCACGAGCAAGAATGCTATTAAAGCCTACATCGGCTATATGCATAGGGTGAAAATCTTGTAGCCCGCGGGCATCATATCGATTTTTAATCAAGCTTAGTAATGCGACTGTTTGTAGTACAGCTTCTTCATCAGATGATCGCTCATTGCTGTCAACGTAGTGGAGGTCTTTCCTGAACCTACGTAACACCTTATTGCATGCTCCAAGTATATCGTGGGACTTCCCCCATTCTAGTTGGCGCATGGCTTCTATAAGCGGCGGCGTGTTGTCCATACCCGACTCCCAGGGGTGGACGACTTCAATAAGACCATCTTTTTTAGCACAACGGTCTGCGTATAACCATGTATGGTAGTTTGTAAGTTTTGGTACAATACTTTTCCAAAAAATTTTTCTATCGTCCGCTGCCAATTTTTTTCCAACCAGCCATATAGCCTCAGATGCAAGCGGCGGCTGCGTAATGCCCGAAGTGCGTGTATGACGAGGCGCATTACCGTTCCCCAGTATACGACTACTCCATAGCGTACTACTTACAGTTTCGCCGTGCCGAGGAAACTGGATATTGGGCAGCATACCATTCTGCCACTGGCCGCGAAACAATCGACTTAATTCGGCCGCAGCCAGTTTAGGGTCATGATGCCTTACCCCGATTGCGTGCATAGGAGAATCCCATCCAAAAACCTCAGGGTAGTGCCCTATGTGTGGGGCGTGGTAGTCGCCGAGTTGGTTTTTTGCCATGCTCGTAACTGCGGCCAATATGGTAGCCTGCAGCTTGTTGCCCACCGGGCAGCCTATTTCGGGGTGTGAGTTTGACATGCGTTAGAGTAGTGTATCTAATAAATGGCCGAATGAACAGCAGATAGCGTACACTGGAGCACAGGAATAATGGAGGGTAAGCATGAAACTATTTCGAATTAAACCGGTCTATGCGCACTGTGATTTGCCATCTAGGCTTATCATCTCGCGCGATCGTATGTACGGTGTTGGGGCAAAAGGTGCATAAATCTTGCTAAGGTGGTGTCGCGGGAGCGGGGCCTACGGACGTTCGGGGTTGATTCTGTAGTCTGGCAATATGCCAGATGCTTGAACCATGCGAGCTAAACGAACGGGGTCATCGGTAACTCGGTGTGGCTGGTCGGTAGTTTGTGCAATGAAGTCGCTTTTTACGATAGTGGCTATCAAGTTGAGGGCCCTTACTAATCTCGGTGCCTGACCAGGGGGCAGGTTAAATGTGTTTTTTGGAATGATTAGATGCGTATGAGTGTTTTTCATGCCGGGCACTGAAGCATAGGCTAAGCCCATTAATGTTGCGAAGCTGTTGTCTTGTGTCCAGATGTCACGGTGCAGAGCGAGGTCTGCCAGGGCGGTGATTTCTCCTTGTGCTTTGTATTCTAAAGGATTTTCATTTGGGTAATTCGGTTTACCCAGCGCATCTTGCAGGGCTACTTTGGCTTGATAAGTCGCCCATCGACCAAAGGCAGTTCCAGCACTGCTATGTTGCATCGCAGGTGGGTCAAAAACAAAAAGGCTTTTGTAGTGAAGCCCGGCTGTCACATGCGCCAAGCCTCGTTCACCACCGGCCGAGACGCCAACAAGTGAAATATGCGAAGCGCCGTGCGTGCTGGCCTCTTTGTCGATTTGCGCTGCTTCATCGGCTACGAGCTTTGTGTAGTCAGAGGCATCATAGGCACGGGGAAGCCCCAGAGCGTAGGTTCTGCTTCGTAGGTCATCTGGGTTTGTTCGCTGAATAGCCATAACAGCAAATCCAGACGCGTCTGCAAGGGTTTGTGCCCGTTGCCCAAGGTCACTGACGCGCGATGGGTCAGCCTTATCACGGAGGTTGCCACCTAATATTGATGGCATAACGACCAGCGAGTCTGGGTTGGCTGGTGCAGAATTAACGGGTTCGAAAATTTCGTACGAAGACATTTCTATATAGTACCATAAAATTTAATTTTACACAATGCTTTATAATTGTAGAAATGATAACAGAGGAGGGTCGAGAGTTATGAAACTATTTCGAATTAAACCGGTCTATGCGCACTGTGATTTGCCATGTGGGGTGTATGACCCGGCGCAAGCACGAATTGAGGCCGAGAGTGTTAAGGCCATGATGCAGAAGTACGAAGGCCTAGATGAGCACAATAAACTGCGGGCAGTGGTGTTGATTGAACAGCGCGCTGAGCTGGTGAAGCAGCACTTGTGGGTACTCTGGACAGATTATTTCAAGCCGCCACATCTCGAAAAGTACCCAGACTTACACGAAAAGTTTTGGCTTGCCACAAAGCAGGCGGGCGAATGCAAACACCATAACGATGTGGCTGAGGCCGACAAGCTGCTCGAAATGATTGACGACATTGCCAAAATTTTCTGGGAGACCAAAAAGTAGAGCTATGAGCCTGGAGTCAACAAGCAAGACTGGTGGTAAAAGACCACGTTTTTTGATGGTGCGGCGCGTGGTCGGTAAAAGCATGTGGCCGGTGCTAGACCCCGAGCAGATTGTGGTGGCTCTGCGCAGGCGGAAGTACCAAGAGGAGGATGTGATTGTGTTGTGGCACAATGGCCGCGAAAAAATAAAGCGGATCCGCCTGATAGACAACGGCAAGTTTGATGTGCGCGGCGATAACCCCAGCAAAAGCACTGATAGCCGCCAATTTGGCCTGATTGAAAAGGGCGATATACTCGGCAAAGTCATTTGGCCCCGCGTTTGAGAGGCGTGTAGTTACAGGCTACTCGGTGTGGGTTGGCTTGGTATTTGTCTTGAGTGGAATATCTTTTAAGAATAGGGCAATGACAAACGCCAGCAGTGTAAACGGAATGGCGTATAAAAACACATCTGCAAACGAGAAAGCGAAGGCGTCGATGACCTTGTGATAAATGGCGGGGGGCAAATGACCGAGGGTATTGAGCTCTTTCATGCCACCTGCAAAATGTTGGTTAGCAGGCATTGTTTCGGCTAGGTGGTGCGCTAAACGGTTGGTTAAAATTGCGCCAAATAGTGCCGCCCCAAGGCTACTCCCAATGCTTCGAAAGAACGTGACCGCAGAGGTGGCAGTGCCCATTTCGCTGCGGTCAACCGCGTTTTGTACGGCCAGTGTTGTAACGGGCATGGTCAGGCCCAGCCCAAAGCCGAGTAGCAACATCCAAACACCTATAACGGCGCGATTGGTGTCGATGCCAATGTGGCTAAACAAGAAGAAGCTGAGTGCAACTACCAACGCCCCAATAATAGGGAAACGGCGATACTTGCCAATCTTCGACACCATACGCCCCGTGCCGATTGAGCCGACCATCATGCCTGCTACAAAAGGTAGCATCATCAACCCCGATTTGGTGGCAGAATCGCCCCGCACCAACTGTTGGTACTGCGGCAAGAAAATAAGGGCGCCAAACATCGACATGCCAAAGACAAAACTAAGCATTGACGACACGCGAATGGTGCTGTTTTTGAAAAGATGAAGGGGTAAAATTGGTTCATCGGCAAAGCGTTCTCGCCAGATGAAAAGCAAAGCGAACACTATACTACTTACGAACAGTCCCATAATTTGGTTTGACCCCCATGCGTACTGCACGCCTCCCCATACGGTCGCGAGTAAGAGCGAAACTACACTGGTCGAAAGCAGGCCCGCGCCAAGCCAGTCGACTTTGTGTTGTGACTTGGTGTATGGCAAGTGCAGTCGAGAGGCTATCATGCTGAGCGCTACCAGGCCAATCGGCAGGTTAATGTAAAAGACCCATCGCCAGCTTAGGTGGTCGGTAAAAAGCCCGCCCAGTAGCGGCCCGAGTACGCTCGAAATTCCAAACATTGCACCAATAAAACCCTGATATTTACCTCGTTCGCGAGGCGGCACAATGTCGCCAATCACCGCCATGGCCAGCGACATCAGCGCACCGCCACCAACACCTTGAATGGCCCGAAAAGCGATTAACTGTGTCATATTCTGCGACATGCCGCATAGCGCAGAGCCGATCAAAAAGATCACAATGGCGGTCATAAAAATTTTCTTGCGGCCAAACATGTCGCTGATTTTGCCAAACAGTGGCGTGGCCACGGCGCTGGTGAGCAGGTAGGCTGTGGCAACCCACGAATATTCGCTCAGGCCATGCAGTTCCTCGGCAATACGCGGTAGGGCTGTCGACACGATTGTTTGGTCGAGCGCGCCCAAAAATACGGCCAGTGCAATGGCCGTCATAATGGTCATAATTTCGCTGTGAGTAAGTTCTTTGCTGTGGTCAATGGCCTGGGCAGCCGCACTTGGTTTAAATAGTTTTTTAACTTTCTCCACGGGGGAAGCCTACTTTCTATCTGTTAGTTTCGTTTCATTTTGTAAAGCATGCAAAATCTTTTGATGAGCCGAAACCAGCAAATGTAGTTCGGTATCGGTCAGGTTTGCAGTGGTTTTTTCGATAATGGCATGACGTTCTTTTTCAATAGCTGCGACCTGAACTGCGCCGCTCGGTGAGAGGCTAAGGTCTAAAATACGGCGATCATCCTCCCGTGGGGTTCTGGTTATAAAGCCAATCTCAAAAAGAGTTTCAACTAGCTGCGAGATTGCCCCAGGGGTTAGCGACAAACGTTGCGCCAGCTCTTGTCCCGTTAACGGGCCATGATGTTTGAGTGCAAAAAGTAGGCCTAGCTGACCACTAGTAAGGTTGTTGCCGCTTTGGCAGGTGTAAGTAAGCCCTTGCAAAGAGCGTTTGATGCTTGAAATAAGCGACATGAGTTCAGTAATACTAGCAGTTCGTTCCATAGTTTAGTAGCTAAACTATATAGTAACTAAAACAATTATGTCAAGATTTTTCTCTAGTATGTAAGAATTCTTATAGATGCTTCGGCCCGTTTGATTTATTATGCAGCAATAACATGAGGAGAGCGCGCGTGGATAAAAAAGTATCTAAGGGCAAAGGTTGGCATGGTGATTCGGCGGGTCACGCCCAGGCAGGGAGCCGCGGCGGTAAAGTAAGTTCGGGTAACTTCCGTAATGACCCAAAGCGGGCCTCTGAGGCGGGTAAACTGGGCGGCAAAGTAAGCCCAGGCAACTTCAAACACAACCCAGAGCGAGCTCGGGCGGCAGGTAAAAAAGGCGGCAGTGCATAAACAGCCTGTGCTCGACTTTGCCAAACCGCTGTCATCCTGAAGCACCCCAAAAATGTCATCCTGAGCTTGACTCAGGATCCCCTCCACTCCTCGCACTGATCCCATTCCACCCCCATTCCCGTCATGCTGAATTCATTTCAGCCTCCACACTCTCGCTACCACAGCCCGTACCCACCACTATCCTCTCACTTGTCATCCTGAGCTCGACTCAGGATCCCCTCCATTTCCCGCGCTTCAACTCTAACCCAACAACGTTCCTTCTGCTTTCTGTTTCGCCCCTACATAGGGGCGACCAAGACCTTTTGCTGCCAAAAGGTCTTGGAACTAAAACCAGGCCAGAACTCCACCTCTTGGTCAGATATTGCTCGTTTTTACAACCGACACGAGAACTCCTCCTTAGCATTCTGCCACTGGCAGCATA
>JBATSO010000076.1:0-12437 GCA_049293335.1 Saccharimonadales bacterium (SeqCode) | reverse complement strand
ATAGGGTTACTAGCTCCATAGTAGTGTCTCCTTTTATGTTTGTTTTGTTAGTACAAACAGAATAACAGGGCTAACGCCCTGTTATCTACTCAAACGAAGAGGAGACTCTTATGTGAAGCTGGGGTTATATACGATAATTTTTGTTTGCGAACGAGTAGCCAAGTGTAGGTATAAGAAATGCGCCTATATATACAAATATCTTTGCAAACAATTGTGTATCGTTATGTGTAGGGCGTAGTTTTGTAAAGTCCATACCAAATAGGTTATTCGCATCATAAATCGAAGCAATATTAACGAACACAGTAGCCAGCACACCCAACGCCAACAAGCTGAACCACAAAGTTCGCTTTCCCGAATAGGAGGTAAGTCGCGACAACAAATAAGAGCTAACTTCCGACGCGCAGCGAGCGACGCCATGTCGTACTTGCATGATAGTTTTTATCCTCGTCTTCCAACCAAGGCTTTTTCGATACGTCCTAAAACTCGTGAGTTTATCATGCAAAGACCTTTTTTGATACTGTCTCCCGTAGACCATCAGCTTGTAGTCTTTAACTTTTTGAGCGTAAAACTCGCTCCAATTAGCGAGTGCGCGAGCTTGTTCGAATTGGGAAATTGCCTCTTGGCCGGTAGCCCTAATAGACGAGAGCTGATCGTTGAAAACCTTGTTCAATTGGGACTCATTAGCTTGTTTTGTCTGCTCCATTGATTCGGTAACATCAGATTTCGAATCAAGTAAATGGCGGCTAAAATCTTCGGTTATCGGTGCTACAACTTTGTCCGAGATGTCAGAAACAATCTGATTCTGAATCACACCCTGCATGATCTGAATTTGCTGATATAACGCTTGACTTGAAAGATAGCTTTTGAGCTGAGATACGTAGGAGTTGAAATTAGAAGCTGCCGTCTCATCTATATCTGTGTAGTTTGTAATTTGAGGCACGGATGTAAAGCTAGTGAGAGGAATTTGCTTGTTGAGCCACTGGACCGCCTGTGTGAATTGCTCGCGATAGCTAACTTCGGCCAAGCGACCTATAGAGTTGGCAACCGAGAGAACCTTGCGAATCTCAACCAAGTTACGAATAGCCTCTTCGAAAGCAGCTATATCATTGAGATTGAAAAAGTTCTCAATCCTCGGATCGAGTGAATTTGACTCCGTAATTTCAGAGTAATGGTATAGTGGGTCACGAAAAGTAGGCATATACTTTATTTATCCCACCGCTTTGATATTATTTTATCATCTCTGCGCACTCAAGCCAATCTGCGAGCTATCTACGATACATAAGGCCCCATAAATTTGTCGCCATTGAAGTGAATAAGATGTGTGGGATTATCTGCAATCCAGACTTCGGTTTCCCAGGCGATATCTTTTACCCAAGTGCGGAATGTGTTTCTATCGAGAAATGCGGTAACGTATACGATGTCTGCTTCACAGCCTTTCGTAAGCTTCTTTAACTCTAAGAGTCTTGTTTCCGAGATAGGTCCAGACGAATGAACCGCCTCTACAAGGTATAGCCAGTTTTTACTCTTTGAATAAGCAACTATGTCAGGCAACTCCCCATGATCTAGCTTGAAAAAGCCCAGAGCGTCGAGTCTATCTTGTTTGAGGTAAAGGTACTTATCGGCGGTGTCGCCGACGTACAACACTTCTGGTTCGTATCCGTAAATTGGTAGAAACTCTTCAATAATGGCTTTTTGAAGTAAGTTATGTTCTCCATTTGAAAACTCTAGTGATTCGCCTTCAATATGTATTGGAATCTTGACTATATCGCGTGACCTGTCGAGTAATTCGCCCACGGAAGTGTGAGTTTTTGTAAATTCATTAACGGCTAACTGAAAATTCTCTGTACCGAATGTCTGAAATAGAGGCGCTACTAAAGGATTGAGCGCATATCCTCTAGTAGAGTCGTTGCGTGCAAGGTTTTCATTGGTTCGTTTCACTATTCCGCCGATTACCAATAGTTTTAGATCTTTACGGCGTATATCGTCATACGAGCCTGAGGATATAGATTCGCCAAAGTGTGTATTGAGGAAGCTAATAATATCTCTGGTCTTCATAACAACACCGTCGTCGGTTGTTTTAGGGCTATGAAGCTCATCGCTATTTCTAATGTTCGCTGTCGCGAGTAAAGCCATCGCAATACGCTCGCGACGTCTTGGGGTTAAATCTTCAACAGGAAAACCGATAGACTGAAGGATGTGGTCTGCTATAGAGATTAGTCTTTGAGTTGCTTTTGTTTTTCTTTTGCTCATACTGTCAGTGCCAGCCTTTCCTGTTTATCTCTAGTGTAATTTCCGTGTATGAAGGAGTGGGCCTTCTGGTCGTCTAGGTAACTTATCATATGGTTTGCTATAGAGAAAGCAAGTAGTGGAGGTACGGCGTTCCCTATCTGGTTGAAAACACTGGACTCTGCACCTTCAAAAATAAACCAGTCAGGGAAAGACTGAAGCCTAGCAGCTTCCTTGACTGTGACCCTACGTCGGCGCCCATCTTTCAATTTAACGCGTAACATATCTCCCGTTGCACCCGCAAGATTACGACATGTTACAGTACGTACGGGTTCGTTTAGATAAATATCGCGAGGACGCGCACACTTTGACGCCTTTTCATATTTTGCGATGTATGTGTCTTGGCTTGGTGTTAAGAAGCGAGAATTGTCATCAAATTGAGAATACAAGTCGCCAATGGCATCGCCCGCAGTGTGCTGATGCGGACTTTTTGGTGGTGGAAAGCCTATGGGAGCCGAAAGGCGAGTGCCAAGCGCAACAAAACGATGTCTTTTTTGCGGCACACCATAATCATCTGCCCGAAGAACTCCTGCCGAAATTGTATAGCCAAGTTCTTCCAATTCTTCAAGTACAGAGTCGAGGTATTGTTTGTTTTTGTATGTCATGCCTCTGACATTTTCAAACATGAATATCTTAGGGCGAACTTGTCGCACTGCCTCGATAAATGCCGGAAAACCGTTCCTTAAGTCGTCATTGCCTTTTTGATTGCCACCGACGCTAAAAGGCTGACACGGTGGGCCTCCAATGATGATATCTACTTTCGGAAAGACAGTTTCAGTCGTGATAGTCGTAAAGATATTTTCGCCGTGTAGATTTTTGTTGTAGGTTGCAACGCAGTTTTTATCGAACTCCATGCCAATCGTCTTAAAGCCTGCCGCCTCAAAACCTAGAGCAAGTCCACCCGTACCAGCGAACAAATCTAATACGACCTCTTCTCGAGAGATGTCAGGTACTAATTGATTGATTATATCCAGATACCCCATATCTGTTACAATTATATCATTTTTCTCGCGCTCACAGAGTGAATACGCGAGAAATAATGATTATACAGGTTCATACAGGCCTGGCCTGTAACAGATAGAGATTTTGCAAATTTAGTTTTTTGCGGGTTTTTGATGTACAAAGTGTTTTCGTTGTGCGGGTGAGGGGACTCTACCTACCTTAAGCAGGCCCGAAACTTCACGGCGTCAGGCACAGCCTGACCTAGAAGATTCCCTTACGAAATGCCACTGGCATTTATCACCCTGGCCTCTACTCGGCCAGGCGTTAGAATCTTTCACATCACACCATATAAAAAGCCTCACTTTCGTGAGACTCTTTATGTGGTGCGATACGTGGGCGAAAAGTTACACGAAATAGGGGCGGAGATAAGCCGTTGGCGTGATATTTTGGCAGTTCCATACAAGGAGTACCTACTGTCTCAGTAAGGGCTGGGACTTACACCAGGCTTCTATCGTTGCCACTATGCCCCCTGCTATCCCTTAAACAGCTTGCAGCTCCGCTACAACTTAATAATACTTTGCGATAATAGTAGCTATGCCTGTTAGAAGTACAAAAACCAGTAACCAAAATGCTGCCCTCTTCACGTTAACCATCTTTGCTTTCGCAATCTCCGAAGTAACATACACTTGTGCGAGTAGCTCGGCGTGGTAGGTCTTGGAACTCATTGCTTCAGCCTGCTTCTTAAACTGCCTAAATGACTTGGAGGCTATACTGCCAAAGTAGATGTTCGACTTTTTTGTGAGTGAACTATCAATCGTTGGAAAAATACCCCTAAAGATTACGGTGGTTATTAGTGTGGCAAGCATAAGTAGTAGCACGAGGCATGCCAGTGAACTCAAGTGGTCAGTGAAGAGTGCCGACTTGCTAATGAGAAAGCCAACAACAACAAACAGCACGGTCGAGGCATATCCCGCCTTCGTATCGGCTTGCTTTATAAAGTCGACATTTCTATTTAGTAATTCAAGTAGCTCAGGGTCTTTCATTAGTTCAGTGTCACGTTAAATTGGTAGCTGGTTTTGTAGACCTTCTGAACATCACCGTTTGTCATGGTTATGCTTTCTTCATTCCAAATGCTCACCCCAGTCTTGTCATCGGTCAGTAAGTTATAAGACACCTCGCTATCCTCTGATTTTATCTCGGCGTAGACGGACTTGGATATCCAGGTATTGTAGGATTTTCTCCCTTTATCACTTAATGCAACCGCCAAGTAAGTAGGGTAGCCGACCCATACGAGGTCTTGTCTAGTGTCGTTTGCACCTTTTCTACCACTTTTTGCTACATAGATAGTGCCACGTGCCACCCCCACGCCATAGTCAACCTCCATATAACCCTTCTCGCTCAAGATAGCATTCATCTCGCTGACATACTTCTTGAAGTCCATACATGCTCTGACTGCCCTGGAGGGTGCATGGTTGCCGTTGAAGAATGCGAGTGCTCCGTCACCATTAAAGCTTCTAAAACGCCCATCATGATAGTCCATAGACGAGATAAATGCCTGTAGAAATGCTCGGTGTGTCTTGAGGCTCTTGTACTCGTTCTGCTCAAACATGATTTTACGTGAGTGTCGCATGTCTAGGTAAACCACTACAGCATTTTCTATTTTCTTGTACTTATTATCGAAGGTTAAGTCCTTCTTAAATGGAATGCTAGTGCCTGTGGTGAACGTGTAATTGTTCTTCAACAGCTCCCGTACTACATCAAAGTTTGCTTTATGTGACATATTATTACCATTCTACCAAATGTCGTCTATTTCTATGGCTGCAGGTGCGTCAAGCGGCTCTTCTTGAGCGATGTGACAGGCTCTAACGTACAACTCGTCATAAGAGATGATGTTCACGTTTCTATTGTTCTTGATGAATCGCTCAAGCGTATCTCGCTTAGTTAATACGTCCACGAGCCGTGAGTCCCTTGGTATCTCTCGCTCCTTGTTGCCAACAATAAATATTGCTTGCGGGTCAATGGTTCTTATTACGCCACGGTCTAAGCTAACGCCGTCCTTAGTCAAGTCCTTGATGCTTGATGACTTTTCCCAGTCTGTCTTCTGGGCAAGACACTGGCTGAAGCCTTCTATGAACTCGTTACTAAACGACCAGGTATTTGCTCGGGCATTCTTGGACTTAGAGTCGGTGAACATGTCCGTCTCAGGTGTTTTAAGCTCTATGAGAACCGTGTAGTCACTGAAGCCGAGCATATCAACTTGAGGGCTGCCGTGATTTTCTGTATCGGCAACACCTACCGACTGCTCGTCAGCGAAGTCTTCCATAAACCGCAGTGTAAGACTCAACCCGAATATCCACTGGTGATTTTTAAGGAAGTGATGCCAGATTGCCTCGGCACCAGCACCCTTAATATCTGTACCGTGCTCTTTGCGGTAAGTGGCTCTCTCGCCATCGATGTCATGTAGGAGCTTATAAAAAACAGCAACGTCTTGCTTCCTGCCACGTAGTGCTAGCAGCTCGGACATATCGCCATCGCTCAAGCCAGCCTTCTCGACATACTCGGCAATCTCTAGCATTCGGTCACTAACCTGACGCTTTTTAAGGTCGCTGACAACGTTTTCTTTGGTTACAACTTGATATCGACTAAAGAACTTGGACATGTCAACGACCTCTTTAAACTTTGAGAGGAAGGCAATCATTTCCCAAAGCTCACGGTAACCATCTTTACCGCCTTCAAACGAAACTGTTGCATATTCCTGGTTCCTGCTTACCTTCTTGTCCTGAAGATTAGCATCAGTACGTCTGAACCTAATACGTGCTGGATAAGTTTTATCACTTTTCGACCACTGGAAGTCAACATCACAGATTGTATACGCTTGCCCCTTGTCACTTTTCGCAAGCAGGAAGCCCTTGTACGGTTTGTCATTGTAGTCACATAGCTTGCAGTTAAAGCCCTCAGCACGTATAGAGAAGGCAGCTAGGTCTGTGTCGGGGTTAGTGAGGTCAATATACTCTTCCATATCTAGCATTCATTTTAGGCTGTTAGAGCACTATATACAATCAAATGCTTATGTGGGCAAATCGCTAATGCTAAAGTGAGTCTCGCAGCAACAGCTTGCTTACCACCCTATTCATCCTCATAGAGTGAGGAGAAGTGAAGGAATGAATGAGAGCGATAAGTAGCTAGTGAGATGTAGAGATGTACCCCCACCCCCTCAGATTTTTTGGGTTCCCATAAGCCCCTGTATAGGGATAAAGGTCGCCCCCGTATCTACGGCTTTATGGTGTACTCTGAGTCTATGCTATCTAACGTGCTAGTTCCGCTATTTAGTAGGGCGATGAGCGATTCTTCAGGTAAGTCGTGCAAGTTAGTCCTGTCCAAGAACATACCGTAGACTTGCTTGCCAAACTCATCAGGTTCGCCTGGGTACTCAGAGCAATACACGTCCAAAAGCAATGCAAGGTCTTTTGACTCAAGCTCTACATAGCTACGCACTGAACTATAAAAGGTTACGAAGAAGCTCGGATTACGCTGAATCTCAAATTGTAATACTGTGCGGAAAACAGCCCACATCAGTAAAGCCGTGGACGCTGCAAACGCCTCGCTCACAACGTCATCTTTAGGCTTTAAGCCCTGTACTTCATTTACGAGAACTCGAACCTTGTCTGAATTATTTGATGCTATCGCTGCCACGCTAAATCGTACTGCTTCATCGTAAGATATAGACCTCGATAGCCGTTTGGCGGTTTGAATGATATTCATCTTGACTCCTCTATTTACTAGAAGCTGTCATAAAACAAAAATGACAGCCACGATTGGACTGTCTAGGTCTACAGAATGCGGGTTACGCCTACTGCTCGTGGCTGCCATTACTGGGCATAACCACAACGAACAACAATAGTTCGTTTCGCAAATTGTAAACCTAGACTCTTCGATTATATCACCTCAGTTGACAGTTTGACTTTACAGAGGGTAGCTATGTTACACTCAGATCGATAACTAATCGAAGATTTGGTGGCTAATCGAGCCAAAGAACTAGAGAGATGCACATCTCGCAACAGCCCGTTCCGAAATCGATAAATTAATACTTCTTAATTTATCGTGGGGAACGGTTTTTTATTCCCCTCGGTTCGAGGGCTTTTAAGTGGAGAAGACGGTCTCGACTGCTGCGGCAAACGAAGCGAGAAAGAAAGATGCTCTGGCACTAGCAGAGCTTATTTACGATATGTACAAAGAGGAAGAACAGAGAGAAAATGATAAAATAGAGGATGGACAGAACAATGCACAATCTACGGAACACAACTAACTTATTACTATTGGCGGGGGTTTCTTTAGGTCGTGCATTGACCTTGTCCAAGAAGCTCCCACTTGTATTAGTAAGGAGCAGTTATGTCTAAGCAAGTACTGGCAATCACTACCTGTAGAGTCTCTAGCCCAGAGCAAGTGGAAAACAATAGTCTCGATAGACAAGGAGCTGCTGTTCTTGCTGCAGCAGAGCAACTGGGTGCAACCATACCGGAAGACGGGCAGTGGTCGGGCAGCGTATCTAGCAAAGCTGGAACTAACATCAACCGCAAAGACCTCAAAGAGATGCTTGAATACTGCAGAAAACATCCCCAGGTCAAATATCTAATCGTCCATGAAGTTGATAGGTTTATGCGGAGTATTAAAGAGCTGTTCTATTTTGAGGTTGAGTTTGAAAAGCTGGGTGTCCAGGTTTGGTATGCATCGCAACCTGAACTTAATACGAATGATTACAAGTCAAAACTGTTCAAAGCTCTTGAAGCATTCAAGGGGGAAGGAAGCAATGTAGAGCGTCAGGGGAAGTCGATTGCTGGTCAAACTACCGCCTTGCAACAAGGTCGTTATACGTTCTGCCCTAAGCCTGGCTACATGAAAGGCGATGAGCCTGGCATTCACAAGCCACACCCTATTCGTGGGCAAGCACTGAGGAAGGTATTACTCGATATTGTTTCTAAGCGTGTCACTCCAACTCAGGGTTTAATAGACCTCAATAACAGCGAGTTTATGAAAGGGCACTCTCTATACAAGATGGATAAGTTCCGCAAGATTGCTACGGATATCTACTACGCTGGTGGTGTTGTAATCGATAAGCAGGTTAAAGTACACAACCTCAATGGTCTGCACGAGCCACTCATTACGCTGGAGCAACACGAAGAGCTAGTGCGTATATTTGAAGGTAAGCAGAAAAATCAGACGGGTCCCCGCAAAAACGGCAATCCTAAGTACCCGCTCAATAACATCATTCACTGTGATGTCTGCCAGGGCAAGCAGTACAACCGCATAGTTGGCGTGGACATAACGAACGGTAAAAGCTCTAAGATTTATGAGAAGTATAGGTGTCGAGCGTGCAAACGTGCTTTGAGTCGTGATGAGATACACGAGAAAGTC
The DNA here is from genome assembly GCA_049293335.1 of Saccharimonadales bacterium (SeqCode). Lineage (GTDB taxonomy): Bacteria > Patescibacteriota > Saccharimonadia > Saccharimonadales > UBA4665 > JAGXIT01. Next base: position 3,797 of record JBATSO010000076.1, on the reverse strand, counting down.
ACCAGGCTGCTTAGGAGTAACCCTATCTCCGATGCTGGCATAGCTGACCTTACGAAAGCATTGGATATTGTTTGGAAACGCCGTGAAGGAGAGAACCAGCAAGAGGCTGTACGCTTACGGCACAAGCTTACGAGCACCCAGGAGTCCATTAGTCAGCAGGTTGAAGCAGCCACCGACCCCGACAATGCTTCAATCAAGACTGAGATAATGGCAAATATAGCCAAGAAGAAGGAAGAAGCTAAGAACATCGAAGACCAACTATACAAGCTTACCAAGAAAGCCGAGGACGATTATGAGCGGTTCTTGAAGTTCGCTTTTAGCTTCGCAGCGGACACCAGTCAGAAGTTCCTAGACCCACTCACATCGCAAGAGAACAGATTGAGGTTTAAACAAATTGCTTTCCCTGCTGGTTTTGGGCTGGATGCTAATAAAAATGTTTACACTCCCGAAATAAGCGAACTTATCAGATTGGCAGGCAATAAAAAAGACCTATCCATAACAGATAAGTCCCTTTTGGTGCGGGTGAGGGGACTCTAACCCCTGGCCTCGTCCTTGGCAAGGACGCGCTCTAAACAACTGAGCTACACCCGCATATAAAATTGTAGAAATGTACAAAACCAGTGTACCGAGTTGTTCTTGGCCTGGCAAGGATCGTTCACGTTTCGCGAACCCGCAACTTGCGTCTTTGAAAACAAGTTTTCAAGAGAAGGTTGCCCCTACGTACCGCCACTGGCGGCACTCACTCTAAACAACCGAGCTACACCCGCGTAACAGACATGAATTATAACGGTCTGGTGTAATTCGTGCAACCTCTATCATGAATCAAGACGAATACGCTATAATGGGACGGTGTTTAGGGCGCCGTGGCCGAGTGGTTAGGCAGAGCTCTGCAAAAGCTCGTACAGCGGTTCGAACCCGCTCGGTGCCTCCACTACAGTTTATACCAGCCGAATTGCTCGGCTGTTTCCTTTTTATGACAGTTTGCACATAAAATACGACATTTTTTATTTCAAGCAAAATATCTTGCCATGAATAACCTAGTCGAACTGCCTGCGAAATACTAAATGTCTTTTCGCTGGGGTTTAGGTGGGCGAATTCAAGTGTTCGGATATCAGACTCCTCACAAATTACGCAAGATTTTCCTGTCAAATACTCCAACATATTCTGTCTAAATATAGTTCTTAATTGAATGCGTCTTTTTCTGGCCCGCTGTAGGTAAGCCTCGTGGTATTTCTCATAATGCTTTTTATAGTACGTTTTTCGATGTTGCGCGTAGCATAGTTTACAGTGTGCGTGTAGTCTTCCAGACTTTGCATCTTTGACATAATAATCAGCGAAAGGCTTATCCTGACCACACTTTGAACACTTTTTCATTTGGGTATTGTATCAAACCAAAGTTTGCAGACCATCAGATTATGGTAAACTAGTTAAAATATGAAATCAGTTGTTATTTGCGGCAGTAAAAAGTACCATGCTGAAATTGCGCTGTTTTGTGCTGAGCTCGAAAAACTAGGGGTTTTGGTTTTTGAACCCGACTTTAAGCAGGTCGTACACGAAAGCGAAAGCTACGGGTCTGCTTACCACACCGCTAAAATGTTCAAAGGCTTTACACTTGAGCATTTTGATTGGATTCGTAAGGCCGAGGTCTGCTATATCTACAATAAAGACGACTATGTTGGCACAAGCGTAACGATGGAAATGGCTTATGCCACGGCGCTTGGTAAGCCTATTTTTGCGCTCACACCCCAAACAGGCGATCCGTGCCGCGACGCTCTAGTCGATAAAGTTGTACCAAGCGCACAAAAACTTGCCACTCTGCTATAATCTAAAATACGAACTATAAGGGGGAACGCTATGAAATTATCAAAAGGTTTGGTGGTACTCGGCATTGTTGGCATCGTGGTGCTTTCTATGCTCGGATGGTTTGTGGGTGGCTACAACGGCATGGTAACGCAGCGCAATAAAGCCGATCAGGCACTCGCCCAGCTCGACAGTGCGTATCAGCGTCGGTTTGACCTCGTGCCAAACTTGGTCGAAAGTGTGAAGGGTTCTCAGTTGCAAGAGCAAAAAGTCTTTGGCGACCTAGCCAATGCTCGCACTCAGTACGGTGGTGCCACTACCCCAGAAGCAAAGGCTCAGGCAGCGACCAACTACGATAGCGCTCTAAGCCGACTGCTGGTGGTTGTCGAAAATTATCCAGAACTTACCAGCAACCAAAATGTACAGAATCTTATGGTGCAGCTTGAAGGCACCGAAAACCGCGTAAAGGTAGAGCGAGATAACTACAGCAGCGTCGCCAACACCTACAACACTATGATTCAGCGCTTCCCAAAGAACATTCTGGCCGGCATGTTTGGCTTTAAAGAAAAGAAACTCTACACTGCCGACGCTGGTGCTACTGCTGCACCCAAAGTTAACTTTACGCAACCACAAACAACCAATCAGTAGGCTTTTGGCTTGCCTATGCGCCGATTACTTGTTTGGTTTAGCCTTGTTTTTGCCCTTGCTTTTGTAGGTCAGGGCGGGATAGCGGCTGCACTCGAAATTCCCCCTGCGCCCTCGCAGACCGCCATACTCGATCAGGCGGATGTTATTGACCCTCAGGCCGAAACACAGCTTTCTCAAAAACTCATTGACTACAAGCAAAAAACCGGCAACGAAATTGCAGTCTTAACCATAAAAAGTTTGCAGGGCGAAGACTCGTTTGGCTACAGCTACAAAGTTGCGCAGCAGTGGGGGATTGGCAGCAAAAGTGCAAACAACGGGGTGTTGATTTTTGTAGCCGTTGAAGACAGGAAGTCATATATACAAGTGGGGCGTGGGCTTGAACCGTACCTTACCGACCTGCAAACCAGTCTTATACAGCGGCAAAAAATGTCGCCAGCGTTTAAAGCGGGTAATTATGGTGCGGGTATATCGGCAGGAGTAGATAGCGTTATAGCGGTGATTGGCGGCGAACGACTTAGTGGCTCTGCACCTCAAAAACATAGTAACCTGATGGGACTTATTGAAATGCTTGTATATGGCTGCATATTTTTATTTGCCTACATCGGTTCATTTTTGGGCAGAAGCAAAAGCTGGTGGGCTGGCGGCGTTATTGGCGCGATACCTGGCGCTATACTGTTCTTTACGAGCACCGTGGTGCTGGCGAGCGTGGTGTTTGGTTTTGGGCTTATTTTTGGGCTGGTGCTCGATTACATTTTGTCTAAGAACTATCGGGCGCGTGCCGCCTCGGGCGATGACACTAGTTTTTGGCGTAGTGGCGGTGGTTTCTTTGGTGGCTCGGGTGGGTTTAGTTCGGGCGGCGGTTTTGGCGGCTTCGGCGGTGGTTCGTTTGGCGGCGGCGGCTCGGGCGGAAGCTGGTAAGTTTTTAACAGCCCATAAACTGAAAAATATTCCCTACGTGAATCCAGGAATATTTTTGATAGAATATACATGGGCTAAACTATGTAATTGGAAGCGGAGGGGACAGCTCCTCTTGAGTTACTAGGGCGAGTGGCGGAATTGGTATACGCGACGGACTTAAAATCCGTTGGTCTTAACAACCTTGAGGGTTCAAGTCCCTCCTCGCCCACCAGACTAACATACCACCGAAAGGTGGTGTTTTAGTCTGGTCATGTGATTGGGACTTGAACGGGTTTGCCAGTGGCAAACCCCGCCCCGAAGCCGATCGACCCTGGGAGATCGGTCATCGTGCCGGTACATTTCGTATATGGCCGATGAGGCAAGTCCCTCCTCGCCCACCAAATAAAAAAGATTGCCATACGGCAATCTTTTTTATTTGGTGAGATTTTAGC
>JBATSO010000075.1:0-1896 GCA_049293335.1 Saccharimonadales bacterium (SeqCode) | reverse complement strand
TGCGTCAGGGTCCGTCCTTGACGCAAGTGTAGCTCATAGGGGGTTTCAGCTTCGGGGTCACGGTCTTCTATTGTAGCGAGATCCCACTTGATTTCATCGTACATCTTTTTGACGTCCTCATAATCTTCTAAGAAATCCATATAACTCTTTGGTGTGGGAAACTGTTCCAAGACGCGTTTCGTATTAATCCAGCCGGCATGTCTTTTGCCCAGGTAAAAATCTAAACTCGTTTTATCTGAGGTCTTCCAATCGCGAGGGTTTAAATGGATGTACCGCGAAATATGCTGAAGATACGCATCATCACTGATAAGACAAGCCCGATAGCGGCTTTGAAAAAGTGGGCCTACCCTGTCGTGGACTTTATTGTATTGCATACAGTAACTGGTTAGCAGGGAGCGCATGAAGTCGCGTATGGCATATTCATCTTGCTGGTACACAAAAAGATGTATATGATTTGGCATTAATGCATACGAAAGAAGCTCAAGACGGCCAGCAAACGACGGATAGGCGTGTCGAGTGTTGCTTTTGCCCGCGTGCGGTGAAAGATAGCGCTTGAGCAGCCCAATAAAAACAGTAAAGTCATGATCACCATCAAAGGTGATATTTTTATTCACCCCCCTCGTGTACAAGTGATAATAACTTTCTGGAGCATATTGCTTGATAATATTTTTCCCTGGCATAACCACAGTATGCGTCAAGGACGGACCCTGACGCAAGCATCAGCGGTATACTATTTGTTCGTATTTTGTATGCGTCAGGGTCCGTCCTTGACGCAGAAAGAATGTGGGATAATGAGAGCATGATAGCTAGTTTACGAGGGACGGTCGAAAAAACTATTCATGGAATAATTCTTGAGGTTGGCGGGGTGGGGTATGGCTTGCAGGTTACCAGCGAAGACTTTGGCAGAATGGCCGATGGTAAAGAGGCAAAACTCTACGTACATGAGCACATTCGGGAACAGGGTTACGAGCTTTTCGGCTTTACCACAACAGATACAAAACAGCTCTTTGAACAGCTACTTGGTGTGAAAAACGTTGGCCCAAAGGTTGCCATGGCTGTACTCGACTTGGGTAGTGCAGCAAGTGTGCGTGGTGCGATTGCCAGCGGTGACGTAAAGGTGCTTCAGAGCGCCAAAGGCGTGGGGAAACGGGCTGCCGAGCAAATTGTGGTAGAACTGCGCGATAAAGTTGGTCTAGCGCCAGGTGCTTCGGCAGAAGACGTGGTGTACAGGCCGGGTGTAAATGTGCAGGATGAGGCTGTTGAAGCCCTCGTTTCGCTGGGATATTCGCCGCAAGACGCAGCAGCGGCACTCCAAAAAATCGACGCGTCATTGCCAACTGAAGAGCGCGTGAAGCTCGCGCTGAAAGGATAACTATGCTTCTACAAGGCAAAACGGCACTCGTGACAGGGGCGAGTGAAGGCATCGGTAGGGCTCTCGTGGAAGCGCTGGTCGCAAAAGGTGTGCGCTGTATAGCGGTGAGCCGGACTATTTCGCCCGATGTATTTCCTAGCGACCTAGTTATGACACACCAGTGCGACATCAGTGATAAGACGCAGGTGAAGGAATTGCTCCGTTTCGTTCAGGAGCAGGGCAGGGGTGTGGATGTGCTGATCAACAATGCCGGCATATGGCACAAAGCTGGCCAGCTCGAGGACATCACCGACGACATGATTGAGTCAGTCATTGCGACCAACTTGCTCGGCCAGATATATGTGACGAAATGTTTTCTACCTCTTTTGCGACAGGCTGATGAGGCGAAAATTGTGCAGATAATTATCCAATAAGGTAAACCACTAGTTCTACTAGTGTGACTAGCAAAGGTTTGACCTTCCGCAGCATATCCCAACAATGCATAATACCCCGGCCGTAAGGCTGGGGTATTATGCTACTGGTTG
>JBATSO010000074.1:0-5645 GCA_049293335.1 Saccharimonadales bacterium (SeqCode) | reverse complement strand
GTTTTAATGTGCTTCAGGTGGCTATCGGCAATGGTTTGGGTAGCGTTAGCCGCCTTTAGTCGCTCGACCATGGCCTGTTCTTCGGCGGTCGGTTCATCGGCCTGCGCTGCTGGTACAAGTGTTTGGCTGCTTGCTTGGCCAGGGGTTACCACAGAACTGCCCGTAAAGGTAGTTTGCCCTGCTGGCGCGGTGGGTTGTGATTGCATAAACCAAAAATCACTGGCGGCGGGCGGCGGGGTTGCTGATGGCTGGGCTGCTGGAGCGGGTTGAGCTGGGCTTGTCTGTAGCTCGGCGGGCGGCGGCGCAATGTGCTGCATTTGCTCGATAAGATGTTGGCGCTGCGCGGCAGCAGCGTTGGTTATCATGGTGTCGAAGTGTTGGGCGGTGGGGTTGGCGGTGCTATCGAGTATGTCGTCGGCGGCGCGTACATCCACACTGGTGACCTCTTGGGGTAACATGGCGGCATCGACCAGACGGTCAGAGGCCTGGTATTCTGGGCTACCAACTGCCGCATTTATGTTGGCGTTTTTTATAGCCCAGCCACGACTATCGATGGTGCTGGCCAGTACTCTTAGGCGGCTATGCACTTCATCTTGATCGAGACCGTTGGTAAGGTTGCGTACAACCGTTTTTGGCACAGTGATGGTTACGAGTTCTTTAGCGCCACTTTGATCCCATATGCGCTTGCGGGGCTTGAGGTAAAAGCGTAGCTTGGCAATGGCCCAAACCTCGGTGGGCTGGTCGCCGTGCCAAGGTATGGCCAAAAAGCCTGTAAAAACTGCGGGGGGTATGAAAAATATCAGCAAAAACGCCACATTTTTGGTAACCGCAAAAAACGAAAGGTACAAAAAGAACGCCGCAATTGCCGCGTAAATAAACTGGCGTAGGCTAAACGGCCCAACCAGCTTGTCTTCTGCCTCGATATCTTGCAAAACCTTATACGTCGCCATACTGCTTATAGTATAAACGAACCAAGCTTAAACGCTCAATATTAGCTTCTCCTACTGCTCGGGGGGCTTTGGTGGTTCGGGCTGCTGCATATTAGGATCATTTAGGCCGCCCATCTGCGTTCCCATGCTTGCAAGATGAGCCCTGTATTCAGCAGAATGTATGGGTACTTCTATCTTAACAATTTCTTTTGCTCCGGTTTGCTGATTAATCTGTTCGACATACCTTTGTTCGCTCCCGATTATGGCGCTTGCGTCATTGCCTATGGACTCTGTCGCTTGATGTGCTACGTGGGCTCGATCAAGTGCGCCATATTCTCTTGATTGATTCTTAAGGTTTTGTAGTTGAGCAGTTAAACTGTCAGCTAATTCATGTGAGTCGATCTCACTGCCATCATCCATAGCAATCGTCTCTGGAGGCTGACTTTTAAGCTCTTTTATTCTGTTGGTCATATGTTTAGTATGCGCACGAACTGCTTCTGGGCGTTCGCGAGAAATAGTAGACATGTCGGTTTGATTGAATGAGCTTAATGCAAGTGCAGATAGCTCATCGCCCGTAAAGCCACTATTGTCACCACCTGACCTACGATTCAACTCATTCATGAGAGTTCCCTGTTGAGCACCAAACCTAGCAACTAAGTCACTTCTGCCGACAGATTTGGCCTCCCCCCGCATAGCACCCAACATTTTTGTTGCGAGGTCTGTATTACCGCCCGAGACATTTGCAATAGTTCTTAACATGTGTTCTTGATCTTTATAGCCGCTACCTGTTGAAACATTATGCATCGCTATAGCTGCCATGACAGACTCTTTAGAGCCTGTGGCCATTAATCTTTCTGCGGTTCCCACCGCTGCGGCAACATCACCCTTAAACTTCCCTTCAGCATGAAGTTCTTGAAGCCTACTCCTAACTTTTGAAAGGTCCCCACCTGACTCAAGGATAGCGTTGTTAACAGTATCATCGCCCATCATGTCCCCATGTTCTTTACGAATTTGGTTTGCTACAAGAAAACCATGATTAGAGTGGTATGCCTCGCGCCGTCGTTTGCGGGCATCCTTTGTCAGGCCAAATGTCTGGGTTGCGTCGTACGCCTGTTTTGATCGTTTATTGAACCTTCCCGCAAGTGAATTGGGGTCGTTATTACGAAAGCGGTTTCCAGCCTTCATCTTTCCCCAGTTCTCGCTCATCTTGTTGCCGCGTACTTTTTTAAGGCGGTCGAAGAGTCCACGGTTTTTATCGTTAGCCATGTTGGTAATAGTTGCCATAAGACCTCCAGCCATCTTGAAGGCGGTGGGGAGCGCCGCATAACCAGAGAAGAACACAACGAGAGCAAGAAAATTGTTGCCGGTAACCGCAATAACTCTCGAAAGTGCCTCAGTTGCGGCCAAAAAACCCATAACAATAGGGAACATCATGAGACTGGTTAGTAAGGTGTTTTTCCAAAACTTCCAAAGCTTTTGAGTGCCTGGTAGCACATACGACGCAATTGCTAGTGGTGCCATAAGCACCGCAAGTGCAATAACAGCCTGGCGTACACCAAGTACAACAAGCGCTATCAATAGGGCTAAGCCAATGGAGGCTATAAGAGACATTATCCCCATAAACCCTAAAACAATAGCCGCTCCTGCTACAAGAGTGCCCGCTGTTATCATTTCGAGGAACCCATTAAGGATAAGCTGGAACTGTTCTGTTGCAGGAGTGCCTGGGCCTACCTTTGCATAGCCAACACCCAGGAAGGGCTTTAGTATAATATCGTGAATAGTTATCCCGATATCGTTCACTGCCGTTACTAGAAGCTGGAGCAGCGGCCACGAGAGGGCTATGCCCACAAGTGCAATTGCTAGGCGGGGCATTAATTTACGAATAGTGTACGCATCGAGTATTTCGAGGCCGAGCGCCTGACTAATTACCATCACAAGTCCTGCTATAACAACAAGCCCTAACCCAAAATTGCGAAAGCTGTTCCACCCTTGTTTAAAGCGGTCGTCAAAAGTTTGGTTGGGTGAAACATATAGCAAGTCGGCAACCCTGTTACCTAAGAATTTTGCAAAGTCTTTAAGTCCCCCAGAAAGGGGGCACATAAACCACGAAAGAATCCCGTCGCTAAAGCCTGTAGTCGGTATTCCGCAGGCATTGTCGGCCGTAGTTGTGGTTGGGGCGGGAACACACGTGAAGCTACCATCGGCGTTTTTTGTATAGGTGTTCCCTGTAGGGGTATCTATACCGCTAGTATTGACCGCGAACTCGCAGTCGTGCTTGGCAGCGTTCGATGCTTGCGCGTTGGTTTCCGCCTTCCTCGCGTCTCGTCCACTTTGGATAGCGGTTGTGGCAGCAGCTTGAGATATTGCGGGTATTTTACTGCTTACACATTTTGCCGCTGCGTCGACGCTAACTTGCACGCGGCTGACCGGATCTATTTTGTCATAATTACATCCTGAGGTTGTTGAGGTGCCATAATACACATCGTATACATTAGTCTGACAGGTGACATATTTATCCATAAGGTTGCCTGTCGAGGCGGGTATTGCGCCACATATTTTTTCGACCAGTGGTTTGACTTCGGTGGTGTCATTGCTTTTTATAACCGAGTCGGTGGGGTTTGTACAGGTGTATTTGTAGTCTGTGCCCAGCGTTACTGTCACTAGCTCGCGTGTACAAACACTTGCCGTCACGCAGTTATTTGCACCAGCAGGCTGATCCAAAGTTACCATCATATTATTTACAGAACTGCTTACAGTAGTGTTGCCAAAGGACTTTCCGTTGAGAGTGTCGTAGCAATATTTTTGCTCGGTAGGTGTAAGGGCTTGTGCGGGCTGTGCTGGCAACAGAAATAGCAGGCTCGATAGCAACAGCACAATACTTAATGCAATGTTTACATATAGGGCAAGGCGCGTTTTTATAAGATAGCGCAGAAGCATAATCATGATCAACATAAGTGTATCATTTTTTGTGATGATGAAAAACTTAGTTGCTAGGTAAATAAACCTATTTATTGATGCCCGTGTGTATCCTCAAGGTCACCCATAGTTGTTCGGTTTTGTCGCCATATTTAAATGGAACAAGGGCAACGTCTCGTATGATAGTGTGCTCACCATCGGTGTAGGTAAGGGTTTTAGTTAAAACCGAATTGCCTTCTGGGTCGGTATCGTTTTTTGCACGCACCCCTTCAGCGGGGGAAACACTAATGGGCTTAAAGTCTGTAAACATAGGTATAACCGCAGCAAAGTTATTGACACTCTTCGGGAAGGCGGCCCTTTTGTTGTAATAGCCCGTTCCTGTTGTATCTTTATCTCCAACATTGTATACCTCGCCCGCTAGGAGTTGGTAGAAACATGTTGTATCAAGGGGCGTTGAAACTCGTGGGCTTGCATCTTTATCGGTAGCACAAGCATTCGCGAATGCTTGTGCATACACAATTTGCGTTAGTATTTTTGCTGCGCCGTCAGTTGCGCTTGGAGTATTGGCGGGGTCGGCGGGGTTTTCGTCGTATAGCCCCTTACCGTCAAACATTAATATCTCGCTTCCGTTGCTGTCTGTATAGCCAAGCATTTGAGCATAATCGCCATTACTATACATAGCACTATACCGATCCCACACTACGGCCAGGCGTTCCTCGCGTAACAATAGATTAAAAGGGTCTTTTGTAAGTGTTTTGTGAAAGTTGATAGTTTTTCTTGCTGCTTCACTCATAGTTTCGGCAGATGGTTTAGTGCTGGCTTCAGGGGTCGCTGTTGAGGTAGTGTTTGAGGAGCTGGTGGGTGCGTTAGGGCTAGCGGGGGCAGATGCGGCGGGAGTAGGGCTGGTTGTTGGCACGGTGTCGGCTGAAGCTTTGGAGCCACAGGCCGCGAGTCCTATCGATAAGCCAAGTACTGCACCAGCTGCAAAAAACCTTTTCGTAAGGGGATGGTTCGACTGCGCCGTTTCTGGTACGAAGTCTAGTTCTGGCTGTATTGCTGAGCTAGCAGCAACCTGTAGTGTTGCATCTGGTAGGCTACCTGGGGCGACTTCTAGTTTTGTGGGTAATGCTTCTATGTTCATGAGGAATGCTCCTTATGGTTCTAGCGCATTCCTACGGCATTTTTTGCCATGGTGCTGGCCAGAATCACTTATAATCACACTATGTTAATAGCTAGATTGTGGCATAAAGAAAGCTAGCTGTCAACCCCAGCTCGCGTTAACCCTTGCTTGTAACTCTTGAACCGTAGGCGCAATGAAGGTATAGTTTAAAAAATGAAACGCTTTTCCAAAGTTCTTGCAACCCTCGCTGTGGTCGTCGGTATGCTGGGCGCGTTTATGTTTATATATACACCAACCGCATTTGCGGCCGCTTGTGCCCCGCCTAACTCGGTCCCGCTCAAGTCTGATCCAAGGGTTTGCTGCCCGCCAGGAACAGAATCGGACCAAACTAAATGTATGGTCGAGAAGTACGTTAATCCCACTATTAAAGTTTTAAGCTGGGCAGCGGGCGTGGCGGTGGTGATTGGGATGACAATGGGTGCCATTCAATATTCTGCCTCTGGCGGCGACCCGCAAAAGGCGGCCTTGGGTAAAAGCAAGATAGTTAAGTCATTGTTTGGGTTGTTTGGCTTTATGTTCTTATACGGTGCTTTGCAGTTCTTCTCGCCTGGGGGTATTGGCACAAATGCTGGTCCGCCCTGCGCCAAAACATTTTTGGGGCTAAAGCCCTGGTTTGCCTA
>JBATSO010000073.1:0-2302 GCA_049293335.1 Saccharimonadales bacterium (SeqCode) | reverse complement strand
GTTTTACCAGGGCAAAGAAGACGCGTTTGTAACCGATTATGCGGCAAGCAACCCTGTTGAAGACCTGGCCGAAACCTGGGCTTATTTTGTGCTGCGCGCCAAACCAACGGACGGAAGTGAAAAAAGCGACAAAATTCGCTCGTTCTATGACTATCCAGAGCTTGTTCAGTTGCGCGACCGCATACGGGCAAACCTGGGCAATGAACTCACCCAGCGCAACTTATTGAAAAGACCATAACGAAAGCTATGTTTGACACTCATGGCAAAACTTCAGTAATGACAGTAGATGAATATATAGCTAACTTCGAGGGCGAAACACGAATAAGGCTGGAGCAGGTGCGGAACTTAATTCGACAACTTGCGCCCACAGCGTCCGAGGGCATATCGTACGGTATACCAACCTACAAACTGAATGGCAAAAATATGGTGCATTTTGCAGGCTACATAAAACATGTTGGATTGTACCCAACACCATCAACTGTTACCGCGTTTGAACAGAAACTAGTGGGTTATGTTCACGCGAAAGGTTCAGTTCAATTCCCACACGAGCAACCATTCCCGATTGGCTTGATTGGGTCTATGATAGAACATAGACATAAGGAGATGGCAAAGGCATGAAATACGTTGCGTTGTTGCGGGGGATAAATGTTGGTGGTAATCACCGTGTGGAAATGGACCGTCTGAAGGCTGTCTTTGAAGCTGCAGGCTATCAAGGCGTCACTACCTACATAAATAGTGGAAATGTGGTTTTTGAGTCGGTCGAGAAGCCGGTTGCAGCCGAACTCCAAAAGCGTATTGCAAAAGAGTTTGGTTTTGAAGTGCCACTTGTGGTTGTGAGTGCTAACACTCTGTGTCGAATCGCAGACTCTATTCCCGATGGTTGGCAAAATGACACTATTCAAAAGTCGGATGTTGTTTTTCTATTTCCTGCGGTCGATGACGCCTCGATTGTTATGAAACTGGGCATGAATTCCGATATTGAAACAGGTGTATACGTGCCGGGAGCATTGCTGGTAAACATAGAGCGGCGGCATCAATCCCGCAGCAGTATGCTCAAGGTGGTCGGCACGCCCCTGTACCAACATATGACAATTCGCAACATAAACACAGCCCGCAAGCTTGCAGAGCTAGTGGCTGCGCCTTAGTAATTACGCCCGAAATAAGTTACCGATTTACAGAGTACGTTAAAAAGCTATAGATGAAAAATATCGAAATTCTGCTTGACAAATAAGCGCATAATATGGTTTTATACTAAAATAGTATTTTGGAGAAGGAATAATGCTAGGAATAGAAAATTATCCACAAGATTCACGCGGTCCACAAGACGCTCCGCGCGTCACTGATAGGGGTGAGCTTACTATTCGTGATCTTATGGCTCCAGTTTTTCATCCTACTCCTCAGGACAGAATTGCTCCCCAAAACTCGGCCGATGAGGCTCGGCTACTGACTGTCGTCTACACACAGCTTGGTTTCTTTGACCCTGAGCGCGCAGAGAGGGCACCTGAGGTTTTAGAGCGACATATTACAGAACTCTGGGCCGCTCATCCTGGAAAACAGCTACAACCGCTCGTAGCCGTACTGTTGAATCGAAAATTTGGTTTGGTTGCGCTACATAAAAACTTTCAAAGTCGTCGTAAGCTAACGGATATAAAAGAAAACCCGTGGCATATCTATAAATATGCTCCAAGTATACTTAACCGTCGCTCGCTAGATGGCGAAAATGATCCAAAAGACTTAACAGTCGTCGGTATGCCGCTAGAAGCCGACAACGATGTCGATGAGCCTGGGCTGACGCTAACCTACAAAACTCTTAAAGAGCAGCGCAAAGCAATTGGGAGGGGCATGCTTGCAAACGTCGTTGACTGGATTGTATTGACGTCCCTATGCCGCGAACGTGGTGAAGGTACTATTGATAGAAACACCTCCACGCGGTTTCCACAGATACCAGTACAGCCTTTATACGGCAGCAACCACGCATACCATGCGAGTTATGCGCCCCATGCGAGTTATGCGCCTAATGAATTGGGGTGGGCATATTTGAGCGCGTCAAAGGCTGGGGTCAGGAACAATAGTGGTGTTCGTCGCTTGTTGGGGTATGAACCATCTTGTATGCCGTATATAAAGTTATGATAAATCTTAAGATTTAGCTATTTTCCCTCTGCTCGTTTTTCACTGTGCTAAACCGGTTTCTAGTGAGCGTACTACTTTGGTTTTAGTATGTCTTTGGTAGGATGAACGGTTCAAGCATGTTCGTTCATGGTATGATGGAACAGATGAAAAGTGTTGAAAAGGTATCGCTTGC
>JBATSO010000072.1:0-15382 GCA_049293335.1 Saccharimonadales bacterium (SeqCode) | reverse complement strand
TGAGAGCAAGTGCAAGTACCTCGATAGCTGGTCGCAAATCTTCCATCTTATATTCTTCGTAATGTAGCGTGTCGTCCCCAAGAACTTTCAGATTACCAATTGCGTCGATATAGGCTTTGTCAAAGGGTAATTTTTTAATAGCTTCTTTTAGACTGTCTTCTACAATGCCATTACCTTCCACTACCAGCCGTACGGTGTTACGGATTGAAGAAGCCGAACTTATGGGCTTATTTTTTGCCACCGCATATTCAGCCTCTCTAAAGGAAGCAACTATTTTCTTATTCAAGTCTTTTGGCAACTCACGTTCTTGCACGGGTTCTGTAAATGCTATGTACTCTTGAGGTTGGTATGGCGGTGTACTGTGAGGCGATACGTCAAGTCTTGAAAACATCTTTGCGTTACTAGTTGTCATAACTTGCCCTCTTGCACCCCAGCCTTTGCTTTGGTTGTAGTACACGTTAGTACCTAGAACCAAAGGGTAGCCACATCGCTCACAAGTTAAAGTCCGTACTATTAGGTACTTAGTGTCGCCGTTACCATCGCCTATTTTTAGCTTGTCTGTTTCTGAGCCAACTCTACAAGTTCGATTACGACAGGTGTTTACGGGACACCAATATTGCCAGCCCTCAATAATGCTTTCGAGGTCAGCGGTCGTATAAACTCTTGTCATAGCTAATCTTCGACACTTTCGTCGGTTCGTATATGCTTTGTACCGTCAGGGCTGAGTGTTATTTTATCTTCCCATATTGAAGTATCTTCAGCTGTTTGTTGCTCGGGTATTTCTACTTCTGGCTGGGTGTCTTGGTTTGTGTCGTCGCTCATAACAACATTATACAAGGTATTTCATTGAGATAACGCTATCAGGCTTCACGGCATTACAGAGTAGTCGCTTTATTCTGTCTAGTCTAAAACTCAAGTCAGGGTAGCTTACAAGGAGTTGGTATAATGGTTCTAAGACGGGTTCAGTAGCCGTCGTGAGATTTCGACCATGATCGAAATTACCCATTCCAGCGAACCCTGCAAAGGGTTCGTTTTGCTGTAATGTCTGTCGCTTGCTTTTGCGGCAAGCATTTATTGCGAAGTGCACGCGCTAGCGCCCGCAGCAAGTTTGCGTACGCCATTCCAGCCCTTGCCGATAAATTGTGCTATTATGCGAGCAGTATGTATGCACGATTCTTCTTAATAGAGCTCGAGTAGTTCTCGGAAGAGTAGCCAGGAGTTTTTGTTTTGATGGAGAGATCGCTAGAGCAGCCCATGGTTTCGATCATCATGCCGACGTACAATCGTGGGTATATGATCTGTGGCGCTATAGAGAGTGTGCAGGCGCAAACCTACCAAAACTGGGAACTCCTTGTGGTAGACGATGGTTCGACAGACAATACCGCGGCCCTATTTGGTACCAAAACCGACCCAAGAATACGATATATCCAGCAGCAAAACGCCGGCGCAGCAGCCGCCCGCAACCATGGCCTATCTATCTCGCGTGGCACATGGGTCAGCTACCTCGATAGCGACAATGAGCTTCTGCCCCACTATCTCGAAACCATGCTGGCATGGATTACACAAAACCCCCACACCGTATTTGCCGCACCTCGTGCGCATCGCACCCTAGAACTATACCGAGAGGGCAAACTCATCCAGACCATAGATGATTCGGCCGACACCCCGCCTGGCCTGACGCTACGAGACGTTTTCATGAAAAATCTCCACTTCGATACAAACGGTTTTATGCACCTCCGGTCTTTATATGATGAAGGTATCCGCTGGGACGAAACGCTTGGAGCCATGGAGGACTGGGACATAGCTATGACCATCGGCGAAAAATACCCTCACGGGTTTCTGTACGTTGAAGAGGTGTTGTACAACTATCATCAAAGGTATGGTGGCGATGGCCTCGTCTCAAGCAAAACATACAGCGACTGGGCAGATATATTCGAGAGTATCTATCGAAAACATAGGCACAATCCGCTCCTTGCCGGCCAAAAATGGTACCCAGCGAAAGTTCAGAAATGGCGAAAATTACAACGAGAGTTTGAGACCGGAAAGCTTCCACCGTACTATCTCTACTATTTTCAGTAGCAATTGGGTGGCTGCGTAGTGCTGGGCGCCAACGTGATTAACCCTGAAAAAGATCCAAGGTGGGTGCTCGCACTGTGCAACCACGGCCGCACAAACTATAAAGCTCCCCTATGATTAGTATTCAGATAATCATATATTGGCCGCCCCGCCAATGGCGAGGCTTACCCAGCCCTTTAATTATACCGTAAACTCGTGCCAATTGTGAGCTATATCGCTTGAATGAACGTAAGGCTCGCTATATACTACAAACATGAATATAATGTTTATACAAACTGGTGGCACGATTGATAAAAATTACCCCATTGCCGACACAAACCATGGCTATTCTTTCGAGATTGGCGACCCCAGCTACTTGACTATTCTAGAGCGTGTTAACCCAGATTTTACCTATAGTTCTAAGTCTGTTCTACAAAAAGACAGTCTCGATATGACCGACGAAGACCGCGCAACCATCCACAAAGCAATAGAAAACATCAAAGAAGACCGCATTGTTATAACGCACGGCACAGACACAATCCACATCACCGCCGCAACCTTGGCAGACATCAAAGACAAGACCATTGTGCTAATCGGCTCATCTGTGCCAGAAAAATTTTACGATTCCGATGCCGAGTTTAACCTAGGAATGGCAGTTGCGGCCGCTCAAAACTTTGCCCCTGGTGTCTACATTGCCCTTTATGGCAACGTAGTTTCTTGGGAAAAATTCGTCAATAAGTAAGCATACTCTACGGTAAAAGGTTCAGTACCATTTGGTTTAATTGAACGATCACGCCGCCAAAACCGCCCATTAGTACCAAGGCTATGATAATAAAGAAACCGTACGGTTCGATTTTGCGCATAAAATCTTGGAGTGGTTCAGGGGCAAAAGCGTACAATATGCGCGAGCCATCGAGGGGCGGTATTGGTATAAGATTAAAGACAAACAGGGCAACATTGAGCCGCACAAATATTTCGACTATCTGCGCACCCAAACCTGCTAGCGAAAGCGAGTGAAGCAAAAGCGCCCCTACGATTGCCATAGCCAAGTTTGAAAGTGGTCCGGCAGCGGCAATCATGGCAGCGCCAAATTCATCGTACTTTACCCTGCCTGGGTCGAACGGTACGGGCTTAGCCGCTAAAATTAAAAAGCCAAAAAAGAACCAAGCTAGTGCGGGTAAAATGACGGTCATAAAGGGGTCAATGTGGCGCAGCGGGTTCAAAGATACCCTGCCCTCGTCTTTTGCGGTCGTGTCGCCTAACCGAAAACCAACATAAGCGTGCATAAACTCGTGCACCGTCATAGCTACCAAAATACACCCCACCACAATCATAAGTCCAAAAATCGAATCCATAAGAGTATTATAGCAACTCCAGCGTTGACTTACGAGACGTAAATCTGTACAATAACACCTTGAATTAGGAGAAAGTAATGCAAAAATGTGAACTCACAGGCAAAGGGAAGCAATTCGGTAGCAATGTTAGCTTTTCGCAGCGCCACACCAAGAAAGTCTGGAAGCCAAATCTTCAGAGCAAAACCATTGAAGTCGATGGCAAAAAATTAAAGCTCAAGATTAGCACTCAAGCTATTCGCACCCTCAAGAAAAAGGGTTTGATAGCAAAGTAGTTGGCCAGAACAGAGTCGTACAGATGAAATAGTCGGGTGTAACATCCGACTATTTTTGTGGGTAAGCGCCTGGGTTTCAGGCCGATAAAATACCACCGACCGCCACCGCTTAGCTTTTTTCGAGAATAACAAGCTGCGTTGTGGCTACTTCAGACGCTTTATACTGAAGTTTTTTGGTCGTTTCTTTTGGTTCCATGCCAATTACTTTTAGAGCATCCTCGAGCGACTGCTGAGATACGGGGAATTTTAGGGTTTGGTCATCGTAATGCGTCAGCACAACCAATTTTGGCTCTACTTGTTTAATCAACTGCATTGCCCCTGTTGCGTCAAGCGTGTAGCCATTGCCGCCGACTGGCACACACATAACATCTACTAGCCCAATATCTTCTAGCTTTGTCTCGCTAAGCTTGGGGAACACGTGGCCCGTTACCAACACCTTAAGATCACCGCTGGTGATTTTGTACATAGTGGTGCTACGTTCTTTTTCTTCGTCCATATGTGCGCGGTTGGGCATGCCGTAAATTGCCACGCCGTTCACCTCATACTCACCAGGGATATCAATAGTAATCTTGCCGCCCTTCATCTTTTCGGGGTGAGCATAGGTAAACAAACAAGTATCACCCTCTTTGGTTATGCTCTTACCGCCAAGTCCGGCCAAGTTATCATCGATAACGATGCGTGTTTGTTTATTGGAAAGCACTAAGCAATTGGCGCCAAAAAATTGAATATCCATAAAAACTCCGATTTTAGTTTGTCGTTATTGGTCAGCCTCACCTGGCTACTCCTTACACTATAGCTTAAAACCAACAAACTATAAACTGTTAGCTGAGCAAGCCTGGCTTATCGAGCAGGATTTGTTTTTTCGAAAGCAGCACATTAGATATAAAGCGGTCTTTAATTTGCAAGCGGTACTTGAATTCTTCGAGCGAAAACACCGTGTACCGCAGCTCTTTACCCTCTTGTTCCTCGAGCTCTGTTACGTATTTTTGTAAAGCATTTTGGTTTACGTTGCCGACTATGAGCACGTCTACCCCGCTGCTGGTGTCTCGAGTAAACTGACCAAGCAAGCACGCTATTTCGACATTACCAAGCAGCTTGAGATCAGCCGGTTCCTCTGTTTCGGGCACCACCACATGTTCGGTAGGTTCTTCGGCTTCGGCTGTTTGTTTTGTGCTAGCCTTTGTAACCTTGCGTGGTTTGCGACCACCAAAAATTTCTTGTAGGGCCACGTAATAGGTGTATTTCTGGTTGACCTCATAGTACACTTTGTTGTTGCTTGAGTCGCTGGTAATAATGCCCACATTTAGTAGGTTTGCGAGTTCTCGGCGTACAGAGTTAATTTGCTCGTCAATTTTGCGGGTTATTTCCCGTACATAAAACGAGCGATTGGGGTTTTGATAAAAAAGATGCAGCAACTTTACGCGCGTCTTGGAACCAAATAGTTGCTCTACCACTTTGCACCTCCTTTATACTACTGCTGTTAGTGTAGCAGGTTTTTGGTTGAACAAAAATCCTATTTGTTCAAAAATGTTGTCACAATGTCTATGGCACTACTTCGGTCAGTCACCCACTGAATACTATTATTGCGCTTGAACCAGGTTCGCTGTTTTTTGGCGAGCTGCATGGTTGAGGTAATAATTTTTTCCCGCGTTTCTGCTAAAGTTTGCTGCCCTGCAAAATACAATTGCCATTCTCGGTAGCCAATACTGCGCATTGGTTCACACTCCCAGCCATATGCTTTCGCAAGACCAGCTACTTCCCTCTCGAGGCCAGACTGTAGCATACCGTCTACTCTTTGCTCGATACGGCTCACTAATTTTTCCTTATCTATGCGCAGCCCAATTACACAGGTGTTGAGTCTCATTTTTTGCTTTTTGGGAATTTGACCGTTGTTTTCAATGAGACGCACAACTCGTCGTTTGTTGCTTTGATCTACTTGCGACACATCAAGTTTTCGCAGACGGGCAAGCATAAGCAGTTCGTCTAAGCTCATTGTATTTAACACATCTCTTTCACCGATGTTCGGTGAAGCAACAAATTCATAATCGTATAGTACGCTGTCTATATACAGCCCGCTTCCGCCAACTAGTATGGGTAGTTTCCCTTGCGATTCTATGGCTTGAATAGCCTGTTCGGCTGCTCCTTTAAATTGAGCCGCATTGAATACTGTTGTTGGTTTAACAATATATAGCAAATGATGTCTTGCCTTAGCTTGGTCAGCTTTACTTGGTTTGGCGGCGCCAATATCGAACCCACGGTACACTGTTACTGCATCGGCGCAAATAATTTCGCCGTTAAAACGCTGGGCAATTTCGAGCGCCAGAGCAGATTTACCACTGGCGGTTTCGCCTACAATAACGATAAGGGGTTTGGGCGCAGTGGTTCGAGCTTCGAAAGCGCCATCCTCTGCACGGGGTGACCCATGGTCTATGGCCAAGTTTTCTGGCCACCACAGAAGGTTCCCAATATCGACCCGCAAATCGTTCGAAACGAGCACTCCCTCTGTACGCAAATGTTCGGCGTGGGCCGTACGACCACCAGGATAGCCACTGGCTAGGCCACCTTTTTTGTTCACTACTCGATGCCACGGCAGTGCTGGGTCGCCAAAATGGGCAATGCCCCCAACCACCCGTGCCGCCCGCGGGCTGCCACACAACGCCGCCAACTGCCCATACGACATCACCCGCCCCTGCGGAATTTGCGCTACCACCGCCTCTACCCGCTCCCGAAACCCAAACTCAGGAGTCTCTATAGACATCTCTGCGGTGTCCAATTTTTATAACCTCAACGACAACTCGGTCATCATATATCTCATATATAATCCTGTAATCACCCCTTCGTATTCTGTACGTTTTTTCTGTTCCACGAAGTTTGGTTACACCGTGCGGGCGAGGATTCTCGGCTAAAGCTAGTATAGCTACAACTATGTTTTTTCGGGCACTCGTAGGTAATTTCCTGACCTCTTTCTCGACACCACGTCGATACTCAAGTCGGTAAAGAGTCACAGAAGGCCTTCTGCTTTTAGTTCCTGAACTAGTGCATCGAACGAATACGTTGGCTCGTGCTTTCGACTTTCAACGACCTCTAAGTCTTCCATGTCTTCTAATAGCTGAGCTATGACTGCGTTTTCAACGTATTGCGATATTGAATAATTACTATCAAAAGCTCGTCTTTTCAAGCGGGCATATAGTTTGTCGTTGAAAGTTATCGTTGTTCTCATGGGTACATACTAGCATGCATGCATCAAATCATCAAGATGCATGTATGCTCTCCGTCTTGTTCCTCTATGAATGTTGCTTCTTGTATTACAGTGAGGTTTTGCTTACGCGAGACTTGGCTTCATGTGCAACAGTTTTAAGAAATTCCTCGCTTGTATACGATCTTGAAACTTCAGACACTACCAGGTCTTTGCGAATACGCGGTGTTAGTTCGCCGCCGCCAATCTCTTTCTCGCCAATTACCAAGGTATAGGGCACCTTCCCCATTTCGGCAGTACGAATTTTTTTACCAACAGACTCGTTGCTATTATCGAGGCTTATTCGAAGTCCAAGCTCTTTGCCCTGTTGTTGCAACTTTTCGACAAACTGAATCGTTTCTGGTTCTTGGTTGACGCTCAGTAGCCGAACCTGTTCTGGCGCGCACCACACGGGGAATTTGCCTGCCGTATGTTCAATGTAAGCGCTCAGGAACCGCTCGTGCGAGCCCATAACCGCACAGTGCATCATAACAATTCGCTCCGCCCCACCATCCTCATTTGTACAAGTAAGGTCAAAGCCTTCGGGCTGGTTAAAATCAAGCTGAATAGTAGCCACCTGTAGTTCGCGGCCAATAGCATCGCGCGCCATGAAGTCAATTTTAGGCCCATAAAATGCCGCCTCGCCGACCCCTACAAAATACTGGTCACCCACTTTAGCCTTAATAATACTTTCTAGCTGGTCAACGCTCGACTGCCATTTTTCAGGTGAGCCCGTATAGGTTTTCATGTTGTCTGGGTCGTGCGTCGAAAGCCGTACCTTGAGGTCGTTGAACCCCATCGTGCTATAGAAACGCTCAATAATATCCCACAAGCTATTTGCCTCGGCCTCTATTTGGGAAGTTCGGCAAAAAATATGTGCGTCGTCCTGGGTAATACCGCGCACTCGACTCAAGCCACCTAGCTCGCCGCTCTGTTCGTCGCGGTAAACCATGGTTGTGTCGCGGTAGCGCACCGGTAGGTCGCGGTAACTTCGCGGTTGCGAGGCATATATTTGCGTATGGTGTGGGCAGTTCATGGGCTTCATGGCAAACTCGTGCCCCTCGCGCGTGGTTATACGAAAGAGTTCGTCTTTAAACTTTGCCCAGTGACCACTCTTTTCGTAGAGGTCCTTTTTGGTAATGTGCGGAATAGAAACTTGCTGAAAGCCTACTTCCTCGCGCATGTCTTGTACGAACCTATCGATTTCATTTTTGAGCACTGTTCCCCGCGGCGTCCACAGCGGTAGGCCCTGCCCTACGAGGTCCGAAAAAACAAATAAGTCGAGTTCTTGGCCCAGCTTGCGGTGGTCACGCTTTTTGGCCTCTTCGAGCATGTCGAGGTATTGGCGCAGTTCTTTAGGGGTAGCAAAGGCCACACCATACACGCGCTGCATTTGTGGGTTCGTTTCTTTGCCCCGCCAGTAAGCACCGGCCACGCGCATGAGCTTAAAGGCGCCAACTTTGCCCGTAGATTCTACGTGTGGGCCGCGGCATAGGTCGGTAAAACCACCGTTGGTATAAAAACTGACCTCGGTTATCATTTGCGGCGCCGTCACGCCCGATATACCAGTGGGCAGGCCCATCATGGCGACATCGAGATCTTTAGCGAGCGTCGTGCCCTCGCGCTTGAGGTCGTTTAAAAGCCCTACCTTATATGGCTGCCGAGCCTCGTGCGCCCAAGCCAAAGCTACGTCAATTGTTTTCATAGACCGCTCAAACGGCTCATTCGCCTTAATAACTTCTTGCATTTTAGCTTCGATACGAGCAAAGTCTTCCTCGCTGAGCGTTTCTTTACCTAAGTCTATATCGTAATAAAAGCCATTTTCGACCACAGGGCCAACACCCAGCTTTACCTGCGGCCAGATACTCTGGATAGCGGTTGCCATAATGTGCGCCAAACTGTGTCGCATGGCATAGAGGTTATCTTCTTGTTCACTCATTGGGCCTCCTTTGCAGTCATTCTGAGCGAGGTGGAAGAATCTTCTTATGTTTCAAAGACCTTTCGACTACTTTCAGGACGACAAGCTATTTATATAAATAAAACACGCCGATTAGGCTCTGTGGCCTATTCTAGCGTGCCTCGGGTCCCGCAGCTTACGGGAGGTTCCACCTGGGGCGCTTACTCTTGCAACTATAGTTATCGTACTTTGTTGCCACACTAACGAAGCTCCGTGATTGGTGAGTTCACATCATCGCTTGACTATTACTATACCACCGCTGTATGTCTCTTAAAAACTTTCGAGCATAGAACGAAAAGTTTAGCCGTAGACCACTGCCCCGTATGCACCAAACAAAAAACGCTTGGGTGCTCTCGCAAAGACATCCAAGCGTTCTTAGTTTTTGCCTAAAACCTCTCGGCAAAACCTCATCTCACAAGCTAGTATACACACACTAGCTGTATTATGCTAGCCCTTTTTATGCCATTTCTTTAGAAAACTGTGGATAAGTGGATAACCCATTTTCTGCGTTTAAACACCATATAAGGTATTGCCTTGGTCAGCGCTTAAAATAGTGTCACAAACATTTATGACATTTGAAGTGGTTGGATCTTTTTGCTATAGTCATGTGTGCCCTGGGCGATTAGCTCATTTGGCTAGAGCGCCACATTGACGTTGTGGAGGTGATAGGTTCGAATCCTATATCGCCCACCAGTAATAAACCGTCCCGTAAGGGACGGTTTATTACTGGTGGTAGTCGAATGGGAGAGAACCGTACAGCGAGCAAAGCGAACGAAGGTTCGGTGGAAAGACTGCTCTTGCAGGAGTTTACTCCGAGAAAGCAGTCTTGAAAACGGCAAAGCCGCTATCCTATATCTTGGTGAGGCAGGCCGATTCCACGATAGTGATATCGCCCACCTGACACCATACGTCATTACCCCTGTTATACTGCTTATGTATACAATGTTTATACTTGACTTGCAATAGCTCGGTTGTTATACTGCTTTACGTTAAACGAGGTGTACTGTCTGAGTACCAAACAACCAAGCTCCTTGCAGAGCTTTCAACTATTTTACGAGGAATTGCCAAGCGTTAAACGCGTTGCACGTGTTCGACGAATTCGATCTTCGTAAAATACGTAACCAGGTGGATTAACCCGACCGAGGATGGTCGGGTTTTTTAGTGTTTTTCCACACACTTTAAACAATTATCCACTAGCTATTTTAATAGCGTTATGTCAATATGTTGTCATGGTATGTGTATATTGTGAGCATAAAACAAGGGTTGTTAATTCGCGCGAGCAAAAACGGCTACGGCAAGTTTGGCGGCGGCGTACCTGCAAACACTGCAATGCCCTGTTTACAACGCTTGAGGCAGCAGACCTGTCAGACACCCACGTGGTTTATGATAAAAAGGGCAAGCCACAGAAATTTAGCCGCGATACGCTGTTTATGAGCATTGTAAGTTCACTCGGCCACCGCACGACAGCTATTGCAGACGCCAACGCCCTTTGTGGCACTATTATCGCAAAACTACTCCAAGATTCAGCCAGTGGCACTCTACAGCGTTCACAAATCATTTCATGCACCCATGCAGTGCTTCAAAACTTTGACAGCGTGGCCGCCACCTACTATAGCGCCTACTACAAATAGTGCCTTACAGTTTTGCTACAGATTGGCTGCCATCAGGTTTATCGGTTACTACGGCTTTATCGGTTACATCAAACTTCGACATATAGCGCCCAAATAACAGGCGGGTCTGAGAATTGAGTGCAGCAAACGAGTTAAAAACAATGGTCGTCACAGGCAGGTACACCCACTGCAAGATCATAAACAGGCTTTTGTGCCGCTTGTAGCGCGCAGGCTTTGGGGGCAGTGTTTTAAGCGATAAAAACACCGTAACGACAGCAATAAACAATGCAACCGTTTGCACGCGACTTACGATAATTGGCAATTCTAATGCTGCATAGCTTTTAGGGTGAAACAAAACGGGAATGAACCCGCCAAACAGTACCAAAAGCGGCCCCACAGCCCAGCTAACATGGCCCTCAAAGAGCCGCCACGTTTTGGCCATAAGATCAAACTTTGGCACTTTGTTTTTGCGAAACCACCCCATGTGCACTACATAGGCGATGTCGGAGGCACCGTATGTCCAGCGCCGCAACTGCAAAAACTGGGCGCGCAGAGTTTTTAGGTAGGTGTCGGAAAGCACGGCGTCTTGAGAAATAGGCAGATGAAGCGGCAACACACGGTAGTTGCCATCAAAACGGAAGTAAGAGCGCCAAAACTGGTGGCCGTCTTCTACCACTGTACGCACACTCCAAAAGTTTGTTTGCTGCAAACCTACCATTGGCTGAGCATGGGAAGAAAAGTTGCGCAGCGCATGTGACCGCAGCGAATTAACTAGGTGAAAGAACGAGTTACCCGTAGCCAGCACGCGCATCGGCGCAGGTGCATCCCAAATATTGTTCGCAAAAAGCGCTACTGGCTGGAAAGAGGTGCGCACGGGGTCTGGGCAAACAATATAGGCGTACGTTAAGGCTGTTAAATAGTGCTTGTCGGGGCGGTTATCGGCGTCGAGCGTAGTTACCACCACACGCAGTGGGTCAATATTATTTTGGTTCAGGTACGTTTCGAGCTGACGGGCCGCGTACGTAACATTGCCGCCCTTGCCAATTATTTCACCAGGGATGTTCGAGGGGTGCTTTACTGCAAAGGCATCCATAAAACTGGCTTTGTACTCTGCCACCAGGCTCTCGGCTTGTAGCTCTGTTTTTTCGCCCGCCCTGCCCTCGTATGCCAAAATAAAAATAACCTGTTTCATGTTAAATTCTGAGCCGAGCAGCGCCTCGATAGTCGGGGCTAATATTTCGCGGGACTCTTTGTAGGTGGCAATTATAACTGCGTGAATTACTTGATCGGGCGGCATTAAAAGTGGGTGGTTCGTAAGGCGATTAATGGCAAACCTGTGCCAATGAGGGCGTTTCAGGTGGTCTGCGACTTTACCTGCGCTGAGCTCGCCTAGCATTTTTTGCCACGGCAGTTTTTGGTGCTCTCGCATTGTACGATACCCCTGTATAGCCCGAATTGCCCCCGCCATACCTCGCGCAAAATTTATAAGCACATACACAAACATAAAAAAAGCCGCCAATTTTATATTGACGAGACTCAGTACAAATGGCAAAGCCAGCATAGACCAACTCACCATGCCTGGTAGCATTTCAAAAAACCTGTAGTGCCCTTTGCGGTTTTTTTCAAAAGGAATCTCGATGTCTGTCATATACTAGCGAAGTAGCAAAAGTGCGTTACTAACGATAATAATGAGAATAAGCAGCGGCATCGTAAGCATAAGAACAGCCAGTGATAGCTCGCGCTTAATGGGGTAGCTTCGATACGCCAGGGCAATTCCAAGGGTCAGTACGAGCACCGTTGCTATAATAAAACTTATAATATCTGCGACTGTGCCAGGCGTGTAGCCATCGATGCCAAGCGATGACCTGTAGGAAACTATGTAGTTTACAGTACCCTTACTAGCGTTAATTTTGAGCGCAATCAACACAATTGAAGCAAGCGCTAAAAACGCGTTAATACTCACCAGAAACAACGTGCGCCTATCTTGAATAAAATGTTTGGTCGTACTCATAAATGCTGCCGATTATTGTACCAGAGTTTTTAAAGCTAAACGAGCGGTTCTTGCGCTCTAAAAACAAAACCAATCTGATATAATCAATTTGTCGGCTTAAATGTGCCACCTTAGCTCAGTTGGTAGAGCGGCGCATTCGTAACGCGCAGGTCAGCAGTTCGATCCTGCTAGGTGGCTCCACGTAAAATAGCCCATAGGCTATCACGTGGCACTGCCACTGGCTATGACATACTTTCTGCACGTTGATATATAAAAAGCTGGGCTATTTTACGTAAGACCCGTGATGGTTTGCTTGCAAATCATTTTACGGGGACACGTACTTGAGACTACACTGTTCTACGTAATATATTTTGTATTCTGATCTAAAAGAATTCTACATTGGATACTCGTCTGATTTGCGCAAAAGAATTCGGGATCACAGTGCAAAACGCGTCATGAGCACAAAAAGTGCGAACTACCGGCTTATATATTACGAGGCATACCGCAACAAAATGGATGATGTGTACGTTAAAATAAAATATTATGCGGGTGTCGTATAACGACCATTATCTAGCCTTCTTGAGGACTGAGACGGGGTGAGGGCTGCCTGTGGCAGTCCGCAAGGAAACCTTCTTGGGCAAGCTGGCTTGCCGCAACGAAGTTTCGGGCTCGCCGAAGGTGAGTCGACCCCTAGTCGAACCCATATGATATTATAACGAGTAAGCGGGTGTCGTATAACGGCCATTATGTAGCCTTCCCAAGGCTGAGACGGGGGTTCGACTCCCCCCACCCGCACCACTGTCTTAAGAGGGGCTCGCCCCTCTGTTTCATATTTTGGAATGAATCCAAAATACTCACACTCCCCCTGAAGCTCGGCTGTCGCCTCGTAATCGGTCAATAAGGTTCTAACTTTGTGTAAAATGCTGCACCACAAAAAAGTCTTTCCTTTCGGAAAGGTTTTTGTGTGATTCTGGGCTTGGTGGGGCGAACGCAAGCACCAGCGGCGCTCAGCCTCCCTTACTCTGCGACCATAGGAGCAGGGTTTCGCCGAAAGCGATAGGTCGACCCCCCTACGCCAGCAAAAAACATGAATAGCCTCTCGTGATACAACTTGAGCTTATAGCGCACCAATGTTTGACATTTATGCAACGGTGTGTTATCTTAAAGTAGCAATAGGCCTTAATAAAAATGATGAAACAAAGACTTCCTACTGGTACAGCCCCGTCACTCGCTCCTACACCATCACCATATGCTGAAGCAGACTGCGCAAATACAGATCTGCAAGAGAGCCTGGAAGCTGCACAAACTTATAGAGACGCCTGTACGGGCTGGTTACAAAGACGCGGCATCGACCCAGAAGAACTGCCCCATTACACAATGGAGAACCGCGAATATAATCTGTTTAGGAACGTTGGGGTGGGTACCGAGAACCCAGCGCCTAATATTTATCATACTCGAGAAGAGTACGAAATACCTTCAGGGCAAACATTTGTGTGGATAGAAGCTCCTGACGGCACCGACCCCAAGCTTGTTAACGTCACCGAGCTAGACTTTGGCACAAAGGTAGAACTAGCAGGCGTTGCTTTAGACTTTGATGTCCCCCACTCCGAGCCAAACGACCCCGACGCGCCCGAAATGTTAGGCGGGGCTTTAAAGACAGTCGATATAGCGGAAACTATTACAGAAGCATCCTTTAGTCTCAAAGGCTTTGCGAAAAGGTTGATGAAAGGGAAATACACAGATCCTTTTAAGAATGCTACTGGTGATGTTGGGGTACGAGCTGGTGGTATTATGCCTGGCCAGCCAGATGCATTTATCTGGACAACCAGTGAATTTGTAAAATCACTTGAGTTAGCCATTGCATTCCCTACACAATACGATTCTGTATGTATAGTGGCCGGCAAGAAAAAAGAGGCTTTAAACGGCAAACCTGGCATGGCTCAGCTTGAAGAACCAGAGGTAGTTTTGGAAATAAAGGATGAAATGCTAGACGAACTTAAAATAATATATACGGAGCTTTACCATCAACCGTTTTTTGCTCTGACACCGCAGCAAAGTATTCAACGTGACGCAGTGTTTAATGGTCTTCGTGGCTTAATCTCTAATGCCGCCGCACAGAGAAAAGCTTCCGTAGCACGCAGTACAGGCCACAATGCCCTAAAAGCACTCTCGCTGCCCAGATAGTAACTAGCCTTTTAGCTTAATATTAAAAATACCCCTGGATAATGAGGGGTATTTTACAAAAAACAATTTTTAGTCCTTTTTCTTATCCATGCGGTCGAGCTTGGCGATGTGTACAATTTGGTACACCACGAAAGCTGTTGCCAGCAAGGTGATGATGGCACCAATGATTGCACCCCAACCAAACACAAGCTCTTCTTTACCACGGAACAGCCCTGTGTGCCACATTTGCTTATCGAGTGAAACACCACCGACAATATAGCCAATGATAGGGTTAATAAATTGTTCGACGATGGTTTTGACTGCTGCGCCTGCTGCGGTACCGATTGCCAGACCAACAGCTAGGCCCACAACACCTTGTTCACGTACAAAGTTCACAAAACCGCTTGCATGGCCTTTTACTTTTGCCATAGTTATCTCCTTATTACCTCTGTTGTAATTTTGAGTATAAGCTATGTTTTTTAAAAAAACAATGATTTCTGCATACTATCTGGCTCGAGAGAAGTTTTGTTTGGCGCCCGACCGAATAGCGCCCACCAGTGGTGGGCTTTTTCGCTTCGCTACACCGAACTCGCCCTTCGGGCAGTTATCATCGGTGCTGACACATAAAGAAATACGACCCATACCTTTCGGCATGAGTCGTATTTCTTGGCGCGCCCGACCGGATTCGAACCGGCGATCTCCTCCGTGACAGGGAGGCGTGATAGGCCTCTTCACTACGGGCGCA
>JBATSO010000071.1:0-15684 GCA_049293335.1 Saccharimonadales bacterium (SeqCode) | reverse complement strand
TGATCATCCTCTCAGACCAGCTAACGATCGTCGACTTGGTGAGCCATTACCTCACCAACAATCTAATCGTACGCAGGCCGTTCCCAAACCGCCGAAGCTTTACTCCTTAGAGCACATGCGGTATTAGCTACTCTTTCGAGCAGTTATCCCTCAGTTTGGGGTACGTTCCTACGCGTTACTCAGCCGTCCGCCGCTCGCCGACATTCCTCTCTCACGTTCGGAAAATTCATTTGGCAGGTACCAGGTGGACATTTAGCAAAAATTTGGCAGGTATCAGGCGACAGACAAGTTGTTGAGTCTGCTACCTGTTAAATGCTAAATTTCTGTTATCTGCTACCTGTTGGTCTGCTAAATGGTTCCGACCGTCAGAGAGGAACTCGCTGCCGCTCGACTTGCATGTATTAGGCACGCCGCCAGCGTTCATCCTGAGCCAGGATCAAACTCTTCAAAAAATTGAAGGGTATCTCTTGGTCAAAATGTACCAAACCTTGAACGCTGACGGCTAGGCCGCATTGTTCATGGCCGCCCTTACGGGCGAGGTTCATCCTGAGCCAAGATCAAACTCTTCAAAAAAGAATTTGTCTTAGCGCCAGATTAAACTGACTTACTTTCATGAATCTATGATTCGAAATTTCTAAAACAATTCATTGTTCCCGAAGGAACAGTGATATTGACGTTGATAGTTATATTAAAAATAATATAACTTCCCCCGAAGGGGATTTGCACTATTCAATTTTTAACGTCCAATTTTGAGAGCATATGAAAGACGCCTCAAAAGCACTAGGAATCAATTGTACGCACCAATGCCGCCTATGTCAAGGATATATTTGCCCTTTTATGTAGTATTCACCACAACACGTGTTTTATGCGTTTCCTAGTAAAAAAGCACCCAGTCTACGTCGTGTTTGCTCAAGATCTTGCCTGAAATCTACAACATTCCCAAGCCAGTCAGGCATTTTTTCAGTTGTTTTTGTCCCAGGCCTAATTGACCTTATGCCAGTAACACCTAGCTTGCCCTCTACTATCGAATCTAGGTGATGTGGATCGTCATCTAACAAAGTAATTTTAGGGCAAGAAAAGACTTTTAGAGAAAGATCACCTAGATCAGAAGATCCTTGGGCGCGATCAGCAAATGCCTGCAAAAAATTACCCTTAGGTACTTTTGTAAGAAAAATAAGCTGTGGCAACCACGCCTTCTCGGCGTGTATCTCTTTTTCGTGTATAAGATGCGTCAGAACCTTTATAAGCTGCTGGGCTGGTACGCCGTAAGTGAATATACCCGTATTTGCGTTCTTCTCGTGTTGAGCTCGTCGATACAGCTCTATAGTTTCCTCAAAAGGTTCAGGCCTAATAAAACGCATGAATATTTTAACCATATCAGGAGTAACGAGTTCACTTGTCTGCGACGAAACTAAGCGGTTTCCTTCACGGCCAAAATCAGGGCCGCCTAACTTACGCCCCCCCTTGTCAAGTGGGGTCATATTTTTCAAAACATCCGTAACATGGTTTGCAACGTCTCCAGCAGCAAAGCCACGAAGCTGCACTATCGTGTTCGTGGCCCAAGATAAAGATAGTAAATGAGCGTCTATATGGTGTACCATCTGCCCGTCTTCTTCCCATCTTGAAAAACCATTTGCCGCCTCTAATATTTCGCTGATTGTACTTTCGGGCAAAATAATGCCCTTCGATGAAAGCAAGTTGCCGTAATCTTCCTGTACGCGCGCTCGGGCCTGAGAAGTCGCTATGCACGTGTCGTCAAAATCGGCGAAATGCAGCGGCAGATTCTCATTAAGTGTGCCCGTATTAAGCTCCAACACAAAGCCATTCGAGACAAGCTCATGCACTTTTATACTGCACCCTATGCCAGTCTCGCCTAGAGCAGCTAGGTGTGAGATCCTGTTCTTTTCAGAAATCGTAATTCCTTGATGCGGTAAATGGTCATATGAAGGTAGCCCCGCAGCTTCTATCAGCGCAGCGGAAACCGCTGTTTCAGCAAACACTCCAGGGCCTGTATCCCCCAAAGTGGATACTCCCATAAACGATACCGTATCTGGCCGATTTCTAGGTAAGCCTGGGGTCTGACTCATTACACAACTACGTCCTTTAATGACTTGGTTATAATGTTAAATTATAACACATTATGTAAAAAATGCTAGTTTACCTCTGTTTCAGCTTGTTGGTCGTCCTCATCTGGTTGGTCGGATTTGTCTACCAGAGCAAGGGAGACAACTTGGTCGCCGTCATTTAGGCGCATAATGCGTACCCCCTGGGTTGCGCGGCCGAGCGCTGGAATGTCTTTAAGTCCCAGGCGAATAGTTTGGCCGTTTTGGCTAATGATAATGACCTCTTGTTCGTCAGTATCACTTAATGTGTTCACGCCAATCAGTTCACCTGTTTTAGTGTTCACCACGGCCGAACGAATCCCTACCCCACCACGGGCATGTGGCGTAAACTGTGCAACTTTTGTGCGCTTACCGTAGCCATACTTACTTATTACAAACACACTGGCGTGTTCGTCGACAATATCCATGCCAATCACCCTGTCATCGGCCCTCAGACGTATACCGCGCACACCGCGACTGACACGACCCATTGGTCGAGCATCGCGCTCATGGAATCGTATAGCCTGACCTTGACTCGTAGAGATGATAACTTCGTTATCGCCCGTTGTCATACGGATCCATTTCAGCTCATCCCCTTCGTCGAGGTTGATGGCGATCAAGCCAGTGGTACGGACATTTTTGTACTGTTCAAATGGTGTTTTCTTAACAACGCCTCGAACGGTGCACATAATCAAATTAGCGCTTTGTTCTTTGTCGGTCTTAGAAACATTTATGACAGAGCTAACTGTCTCCTCCGGCTGTAGCTGCAAGAGGTTTACAATGGCCACGCCCTTTGCATTTAAGGAGGCAGCGGGTACTTCGTAGGTCTTGAGCCTAAAGACACGGCCCTTATTTGTAAAGAACAGCAGGAAGTCATGTGTAGATGCATTTACAACGTGTTCAATAACATCTTCCTCGCGCGTGGCCATGCCCCGACGGCCTTTTCCGCCACGTCCTTGGCGTTTATACTCAGCCAAAGTACTGCGCTTTACATAGTTTGCCGATGTAAGCGTTACAACTACTTGTTCATCAGGCACGAGGTCTTCGTCACTCAAGCGGTTCAGTTCGCTGGCCACAATCTTGGTGCGCCGCTCGTCACCGTACTGTTTCTTAAGCTGCTTCAATTCGTTCTTAATGATGGCCAAGATCTTCTTTTCGTCTGCCAAAATTGCCTCGAGTTCGGCAATCAACTTCATCAGCTCAGCTAATTCATCCTCGATTTTCTTGCGTTCTAGGCCCGCGAGCGTGCGGAGCTGCATGGCTAGAATAGCTTTGGCCTGGATTTCGCTTAACTTAAAGCGTTTGACTAAGTTTACTTGAGCTTCATCAGTCGTTTCGCTGCCGCGAATAGTCGCAATCACTTCGTCAATATTATCAAGCGCTATCTTAAGGCCTTCTAAAATATGAGCGCGGTCTTTTGCCTTGCGCAGCTCAAACTCTGTACGTCGCCGTACCACAATTTGGCGGTGCTTAATATGTTCGCTTAAGATGTCTTGCAAGCCCAATACACGCGGCTGAATGCCGTCAATCAAGGCCATCATGTTGTAATGGAAACTGGACTGCAATGGTGTCAGCTTATACAACTGGTTGAGCAGTTTCTTGGGGTAGGCATCTTTTTTAAGATCAATCACAATACGTACATTACCCCGAGCGCTTTCGTCACGTAGGTCACTAATGCCCGCGATTTTCTTTTCTTTCACAAGGTCGGCTATTTTAATAACCAGGCTTTCTTTATTAAGCGCATACGGAATTTCACTAATGACAATCTGGTGGCGACCTTTATTGCCCTCGATTATCTCAGCCACGCCACGCACCACCACACCGCCACGACCAGTTGCATAAGCCTGTCGAATTGATGCTGCACCGTAAGCCACACCACCTGTTGGGAAGTCTGGCCCCGTAATGTGCTGTAAGAGGTCGTCGAGCGAAGCATCTGGGTGATCTATTTTGTGTATTGTTGCATCTATTACCTCAGAAAGGTTGTGTGGCGGAATATTGGTAGCCATACCAACGGCAATACCCAACTGACCGTTTAGTAGCAAGTTTGGCAGCTTTGCAGGCAAAACCGATGGTTCCTGGGTGGTGCCATCGTAGTTGTCACGGTAGTCCACCGTGTCTTTGTCGATGTCAGCCAGTAGTTCGTCTGCCACGCGGTTCATTTTGGCTTCGGTGTAGCGCATAGCAGCTGGCGGGTCACCGTCCATACTACCAAAGTTACCCTGCCCGTTCACTAGCGGATAGCGGGTTGCCCATGGCTGCGCCAAACGAACCATTGCGTCATAAATACTAGAGTCGCCGTGCGGGTGGTATCTACCCATTACCGCACCAACCACGTTAGCACTCTTACGGTGGCGGGCACTACTGCGCAGGCCATCTTCGTGCATAGAGTACATAATACGGCGGTGAACTGGCTTCATGCCGTCACGAACATCTGGCAGTGCACGGTCAATAATGACCGACATGGAATAGCGCAAATAGCTGTCTTCCATGACGTTTTCAACACTTCGGCCTTCAACCACACGGGAGTGGTCTGACTGAATTATAGTAACGTCGCCCTGCAGTTCCTCTTGACGCTCTTCTTCGTCGAGGTCTAGTGGTGTATTGTCGAGAGTTTGGTCGTCCATATTAAATATCCAGATCCTTTACAAACTTAGCATTGGCTTGAATAAAGTTTTTGCGCAATTCAACTTCGGTGCCCATCAGTTTGTTGAAGATTGCATCGGCCTTCTCAGCGTCCTTAACCTTAACCTGTACCAGCACGCGCTTTTCGGGGTTCATGGTTGTTTCAAAAAGCTGTTCAGCATCCATTTCACCTAGACCCTTATAGCGTTTCTGCTCAATAAAGCCCGCTTGCTTATAGCGCTCATCATCGGCGTTAACCTTCAAGCCTTCCTCGGTGCGTTTTTTGATGGTCGCATCTAGTGTGGCCTCAAGTTCGGCTTCGTCATATATAAACACGCTGTTTTTGCGACCTGCTTTTACCAGCTCAAACAGCGGTGGTTTTGCAAGATATATGTGCCCACCATTTACAACCTCTGGCATGTAGCGGAAGAAAAATGTCAGAAGCAAGGTTGAAATGTGGCTGCCATCAACATCGGCATCGGTCATAATAATAACGCGGCTATAACGCAAGCCATCAAGACTAAACGAATCACCTATACCAACGCCCATAGCCTTGATGAGACTCAAGATTTCGTTGTTTGCAAGCATACGGTCCAGGCGGGCTCTCTCAACGTTTAACACCTTACCGCGAAGTGGCAAAATAGCCTGTGTTTTGCTATCGCGACCTGTCTTAGCCGAACCACCAGCCGAATCGCCCTCTACTAGGTAGAGTTCTGAATTTGCTGGGTCTTTGCTAGAACAATCTGCAAGTTTACCGGGCATACTTGCTCCGTCCAGCACACCTTTGCGAATGATGTTATCGCGGGCAGCACGGGCAGCCTTGCGAGCTCGGGCGGCCAGCAGCGCTTTGCCAACAATTTTACGAGCTACCGCAGGGTGCTCCTCTAGGTAGTACGAAAGATATTCGGTCATCACTTGTTCTACATAGCCACGAACCTCGGGGTTACCGAGCTTGTTTTTAGTCTGGCCTTCGAACTGTGGGTTTGGTAGTTTTACCAAAATGACTGCCGTTAGACCTTCGCGGCAATCTTCACCACTCAAGTTTTCTTCTTTTTCTTTTAAGAGGCCCTGTTTGCGGGCGTAGTCGTTGATAACTCGTGTGAGTGCCGAGCGAAAACCAGTGAGGTGCGATCCACCATCGGGGTTAAAGACGTTGTTTGCAAACTGCTTAATGGTCTCACTAAACCCTTCAGTATATTGCAGCGCAACCTCTATTTGAGCGTCTTCAACCATTTTATCGACGTAAAAAATATCGTCATCGACAGGCTCTTTGCCAACATTGAGGTTAGCAACGTAAGACTTTATGCCCCCCTCGAAATAAAAGCTATACTTTTTGCCATTTGCATGGTTTATAAGTGTTGTTCGCACACCTTTTGTGAGATATGCAGCGTGGCGCAAGCGATCGAGAATAGTATCGTAGCTAAAAGCCACACCTTCGGTAAAAATTGTGTCATCTGCGTAAAAAGTAATTTCGGAACCGTGTTTGTTTGGGTCACACTTGCCTACAACTTTGAGGTCGGCAACAGGAACTCCGCGTTCGTAATCTTGCGAGTGAACTTTGCCATCGCGGTAAATAGTTACGTTCAGCTTTGTAGAAAGTGCATTCACCACGCTCACACCCACACCGTGCAAGCCACCTGAAACTTTGTAGCCACCGCCGCCAAACTTACCACCAGCATGAAGGACAGTAAGGACCGTTTCGACAGTGCTCTTGCCTGTTTTTGGGTGAATATCGGTTGGAATACCGCGGCCATCGTCGAAAACGCGTATACCGCCGTCTTCAAGCATTTCGACTCGAACTTCTGTGGCATGCCCAGCCAGCGCTTCGTCAATGCCGTTGTCGACAATTTCCCACACCAGGTGGTGCAGGCCTTCTATACCTGTACTACCAATATACATGCCTGGTCGTTTGCGAACAGGCTCAAGCCCCTCTAATACTGTAATTTGGCTCACGCCATAATCTGATTTTTTATCAGCCATATTTATTTACGCCCTCTTGCCCCATTAAACGATTTTTGGGTTAATCCCACTTACCCATTATTATACGTAATTTTAGCCCTATGAGCAAGGATACAATAGAATCTTAACTAGCACTGGCTAGGCATAAATACTCCCGCTATACTACATACATGGACTGTGCTCATCCTGGAGTTGGCGTTGGGGTTATCGTTCTCAATGCTAAGGGACAAATTATGATCATACGGCGCACCGGTGCTCATGCACCAAAATATTCTATTCCAGGCGGGGCACTTGAACTAGGTGAGACATTTGAAGCCTGCGCTATAAGAGAATTGCAAGAAGAATGTAACATAACTATACAACAACCAAAAGTTATTGCAGTTACTAACAACCTTGAGACATATGCAGCCGAGGGCGTGCACTTCATATCTGTCATACTGCTTGCTGACAATTTTACTGGCACACCACAGATCATGGAACCGAGCAAATGCAGCGAATTACTATGGGCTGACCCGAAAGCACTTCCTCAGCCTCATTTTGACGCCAGCCGAATGGCTGTGCAGTGTTACATTCAAAATATTTGCTATTACCAGCCTCGATTGATTAACTAATTGATTTTTACACAATAAAATTATAAAGTATATCTATTATGGTCGGCCCTTCAGAGAAATTTACTGCACCTTCAGCTAATATAACTGCTTGGCTGACGGCAACGTCTGAAGCTGCTATTAAAGAGCCTGTTTCTTGGCAAAACAAAGAAATCGTTGGTGCGCAACTAGATGCACTACACTTACCACACCCTGCTACTGCTCGATTGTCTGCCGAAGACGCACTGGCATTAACCAGCATACCCACTACGATCACATCTGACTATATCGTCTGGCACATGCTTCCTCATGACCCCAAAGATAAACGATATGTGCAGCTTAGAATACCTAAAAAAGATGCCCTAACAAGTTTACGGCAAGATATATACCAGTTGAGTGACAGAACTCGATATGATGTACTGCTTTCTGACTATTTCGAAAACGAGTACGGCGGGCAATTTGTTATTACACCAAGCGGACAATTATTTGTTGAATTTGGCAAAGGTTTTCAAGGCAACTATGCAGCTGGGCACAGTGTCCCAACTCACACCGTAAAAAGCGACCCCTTTAGTCGTATACTTACTCACTCTTATGAAGACGTAGAACTACGAGAGGCAATCTGGAAGACAGTGCGTGGTGTCTATGGGAATGGTCGAAATCCAGTTGCTGGTTATTATGAATTTGCGTTGTATCGCACACCTACTGGAAGCTTAGCTCCCATTTTTTTCGATGCTAGAACTGATACGACTGCCTTTAATACACTCCCTCGATAGCCTAGCAATCGCGCTGTCAGCAAATTGCTGTCACTATTTATTTGATTATTCGGTGTCTGATTGGTGGATAACACCATCGTTATCAATATAAATAGTGTCTTCTGGGTGACCGTCGTGTTTGTCCTGGAGAGCGATTGGTGCTGGCTTTTTATCTTCCTTTTTTTCAGCGGGGGCTGGAGCCTCTGAGGTTGCTGCGGGGGACTTGATAAGCTCCTTTTTCAGCTCGTTGGCAATCCCGCTGATTTCTTGTTGGTCAAGCTGTGCACTCGAAACATTACCCGGGGCATACTGCGCACTAGAAGGGTCGAGAGGCACGAGTTCAGGGCTGGGTGAAGCAGGGGGTGGGGTTGCTATAGGAGGCGTTGCGGGTATCGGTGGCGCAGGAGCAAGTGATGCGACAACTGGTGGCTGAGAAACTGGAGCTGGTGATGTAGGGGCAAGTGGTTGCGGTTGCAACTGAGACTGGGGCGGCAGCTGCTGTAGTTGAGGCTGTGGAGTCATCGACTGAGCCTGGAGTGATGGCTGAGATGGAGTGCTTGAAGCTGGTGCGGGAACGCGTGCTGGCTGCACAGGAGCGTTTTTTTGCTTGTTAAGCCACTCATCCAGGAACGAGCCCGAACCAGGTGCCTGCGGAGCCGCACCACCAACTGGCGCCTGTCCGGGTGCGGGAGCCTGTCCGGGGCCAGCAAATGGGTTGGCGAATGGCTTTGGTTCGGGTTCTTTGGTGGCAAGCCGATCAAAGATTTCTTTTTCAACAGCCGCCCGCGGCTTACCGTACTTTGCCGCCGAAAGTTGTTTAAGTGCATCCGCCAGCCCTGGATTCGGATTACCGAGTGCCGGCAGTGCTGCCATACTGAATGGCTGTGTTGGCACGCCGTTTACCATGGTGCGCACTACAGCGTTATAGTTTGGTATACGTAGTAAATCGTCGCCGTCAAATTGCGGCTGAAAATAACGACTAAGGGCTTCAACGTCATTCTGACCAATACGGTACGACACAACCGTACCAATATTACCAAAGACCGCATCGCGAATTTCATCTGTTAACTGGGTCGTAAACTGGTTTGCCACAATCAAATTAAGACGGAATTTTCGAGCTTCACTTAAGATGGTGGCAAAACTATCGGTTGAAAAGTTCTGGAACTCATCAACATACAAGGCAAAGTCAACACGTTGTTCCTCTGGTATATTGGCACGTGACATAGCCGCAGCCTGAAACTTCATAACAAACATCATGCCAAGAAGTTTGCTGTTGAGGTCGCCTGTTCGGCCTTTGCTAAGGTTTACAAGCAGTATCTTTTTATTATCCATAATATCGCGCAGGTCAAACGCACTCTTTGTCTGGCCAATAATATTACGCATCATTTCGTTACTTAAGAACGCGCCAAACTTACTAACAAACCAGCTCACCACCTCGCCAAAGTCGTTGCTGCGCTGAGATTGTGGCATTTCTTTTTCCCAAAACTCTCGTACATTTGGGTCTGTAATATATTGTAATTTTTGCTTCACATACTGGGGGTCCCGAAAAAGTTTTGGCACATCTATAAAAGTACCTCCGTTAGGATCGGCCATGACCGTTAGGGCAGCATTGCGGAATAGGCTTTCATATCGAGGCCCCATGATCCCTTGATGTTGTGGATCATACAACTTATATAACATGTTCAGCACTTCCTGAATAATAAAGTCTTTCTGATCGGGGTGATGAAATTCGAACAAATTCATGCCCATGGGATAATCCATGTCAGATGGGCAAAAATAAATTACGTCTTCTGTGCGTTCTTTTGGAACCATAGAAAGCAGCTTTTCTGCCGTGTCGCCGTGCGGGTCAACGAACGCAAACCCATTACCTGCCAACATATCTTGAACAGCCAAGTTCTCTAGAAAGGTTGACTTACCTACACCAGTCTGCCCAACTGCATACATGTGGCGCTGCCTGTCGAGTTTCCCGAGCCGAATCGGCTTTTTAGCGCCACGGAATACATTGTAGCCAAGCAGCAAGCCCTCGTTAGGCATATTTCGAGGACCATCTACCTGCTTAGAACCCTGCCGCTCAAGCTGGGTAGTGGGAGTACCGCGCTGGTCTGGAAAATGGAACAACGTAGCAAGCTCTACCGAGTTCAGAATATTTTTTCGACTGTAGTGAGGAAAAGTCCGCAACAAAAAATTGGTAACTAGCTCTGACGGGTCTTGGGCAGCCTGAAACTTAAAACCGTTTTTACCAGGGGCGTCAAACAGAGAAAAACTTGCAATAATGTTGTTCACAATTGCCTGCGAACGGTGCAAA
Organism: Saccharimonadales bacterium (SeqCode); assembly: GCA_049293335.1. Classification (GTDB taxonomy): domain Bacteria; phylum Patescibacteriota; class Saccharimonadia; order Saccharimonadales; family UBA4665; genus JAGXIT01. The sequence goes on along the minus strand of JBATSO010000071.1, from coordinate 5,357 downwards.
ATGTTTGAGGAACTAATTACTCGAATTGCCACCTCAAACCCAGGGCTGCTTGTCTTGCCATCTATGGCGTCTACGACAGATTGTTCGAGAGAGGATAATTCTTTGGCCTTAGTTTCACTAGGCGCTTCTGGCGGCTTCACCCAAGCAGTTAGTAAGTCGTGAGCTAAACTGCCTGGATTCATCATTTTATCGGTGCCTTTGCGCTTAGCCGATGCTAAAGAGGAGGCTTTTTTGCGCCACTCCGCATCTGCTGGGCGAAAAAGTATCTGAATACCTGCCCCATCATCGTTCTCCATGCTTGAAAGAGCATTTAAGATCGACTGAAAAGCATCACGCTTTAGGTCTTGGTAGGTTGCAATCGGATACGCGTAGTTTTCCTTAAGATTAAAGTGACCGCCAACCACTGCATTCATGCCGCCAACTTCACTAAAAAGATTGTGTTCAGCCGAAAGCTCTAGACGTGTTGTCGGATAAGCACTTACAATTGCCTGCTGCATAACCGATATAGAGTCTGCGGGCACTACAGCATATAAGTGTACAAAGCCTTTAATGCCCACAATTTCGAACCCAAAGTGACGCTGACCATGGAGTCGATTTTTAAAACTCTTCTCAACAGTGCTTGCAATAATGTTGTAAATAATTTGGGCTTTTGAGATATTTTCATCAACAAGATCACGCACGTCACGCCCATTCGACTCTGTATCTTCACTGGAAGGAGGGAGGTGTATATGCAGCGACACCATGGCTAAGCCACGTTCATATCGTAGCTTTTTTTCGTTGATTTTCTGTAGACTTAATAACATCGTTTATTATTTCCTGGTCGTTAGAATAACGTATGTATGTGTAGCTGACATATCATTCCACGTCACAATCTACGTTATAGCGAGCCTTAATATAAGCTGCCTTTATAAGACCTATCTCGCGCGCACGAGTGGTAGGGTCGTTGGGAGTTTGGGCAATGATAGACTCTACTCTTTCGATGGTTTGTGATAGTAAAATCTTGGGGTCGTTCATAAGCCCTGTTTGAGCGGGGACTGACGCAGGAATTACCGCATCGGCATTCGCAGAACTGCCCTGCACATCAGGTAGTGTGTTTTGTGCTGGAAAAGCTGGTTCGGGTAAGTCGGTCATACTATACAGTATATACTGCCAACGGCATTAGTAATAGTGGTGAACCGCCCATGAAACTACCCTTTATTTGTTTCTTGTGGCGTAAAAATAACCCACCAATATGAGCAGCACCGTCACAGTAAGGTCCCTGGGGGTTAATTCACCTATAGATTGCATGGCCGCGCATATAGCCACCAAGCACGCAATAGTAATGCTGATGGCTTTGCCCCGCTTCGTCTTAGTGCGATCACCCTGATCATATAGTGCTACCGCCAGCAAACAAGCATAGTACACGGCAAAACCTAGAACAATAAAAGGAATAACCAGAATATAGACGGGCATATTCATAGGGTGAGTAAAGCTCATCCACAAAATCAGCGCCATCCAAAAAAATGTTGCTTTTACAAGTAAGCCAGATATTTTCATAACCTTTACCATTAAAACACGCCGTAGCCATGTATAGCTACGGCGTGTTAATTACATATGCCAAAAGGCGATAAATCCGCTCAAAATAATATATTATATAGCGCTTATCGCCTATGGCGTTGACTGACCGCTCTTACCACCTGTAAGGTGGCTCGAGCGTTATGACTGATAAGTTTTTGTTTTTGCTTACCCTGTTCAATACTACTACATAGACTTGTTTTTGTCAATATGCTTGCGCTTGCCTTGTGCACATTTTGCATGAAAACTAGGCGCTTTTTGCAGAGCTTGAAGTTGGCGTAAGCACATGCATTTTCTTGTTGACAATACAGCATAAACGGCATACTATATCTGTAGCACTGAACAAAAAAAGTGCTCAAAAATAAAAACGTCCCCAAAAAACAACGGTTTCTCGCAAGCCGTTGTTTTATAAAAAAATACAACCAAAATTTATTAAATTCGAAAACAAACATACAGCGTAAACAACTCACGGTAAAAAGTGGGTTGTTTTCTTTTGGCCTCGGGAATACAATGCAAAGTATTCATGAAAGCGAGACGGAGCATAAGCAGTTTGGTGGAAACTGGCCAAACTGGGCTAGTTATTGATATTGAATGCCAGGTATCGAAGGGACTGCCGAACATCATTATTGTTGGCTATGCCAACAAAGCGGTTGATGAAGCAAAGGAACGTATTCGGAACGCCTTTATGGCCTCTGACCTATCCCTGCCCCGTCAACGCATTACTATCAACCTTGCCCCTGCCGATGTTCCCAAAGAAAACACTAGTTTTGACCTAGCTATTGCCGCAGCAATTTTAGTAAACACCAAGCAATGCGAGGCGCTTCCAAGTAAAGTTGCTGTTATGGGAGAGCTTGGACTCGAGGGTGCCGTTCGCCCGATTCGTGGGATAATTGGCAAGCTGCTTATAGGTAAACGGCACGGTTTTAGTACTTTTATTATTCCAAAAGGCAATGTAGCACAAGCACGCCTGGTACCCAATGTGCGCCTGCTGCCCATCGAAACATTGTCTGAGCTGGCAAATGCACTGCGCACAGATACAAAAACCCTTGTAATTGACACCTCAAAAGATACTATTGCCGAAATTACCGCTCCTAGCGAAGCCTCAGAAATTGGCCTAGAAGACGTGATTGGCCAAGAACTTGGCAAACGTGCTATAGAAATTAGCGCGGCTGGCGGCCACAACATACTGCTCGGAGGCCCTCCTGGCACAGGCAAAAGTATGCTTGCCAAAATACTGCCGAGTTTACTCCCCCCAATGCACCGAGACGAAATGCTTGAGGTCACTCACCTGCACAGCCTAGCCAGCAATGACTTTGACCGAATCATTACCGAACGACCGTTCAGGTCACCACACCATAGCGCCAGTAACGTTGCTGTTGTAGGCGGCGGCAATAGCGTGCGACCAGGCGAAATGAGCCTGGCCCACAGGGGCGTCTTGCTTTTTGACGAGCTGCCAGAGTTTGCCCGCATGACCATAGAAGCGCTCCGTCAGCCCCTAGAAAGTCGTGTAGTGACCATTGCCCGCGCTAAGGAAACTGCTGAATACCCCGCCCATTTTATATTTGTGGGTACGGCTAATCCCTGCCCCTGCGGCCACTATGGCACCTCCAAGCCCTGCCGCTGCATGCCTCACCACGTCGTAAACTATCGCCGTAAACTCTCTGGGCCAATCTTGGACCGCATCGATATATATGTTGATGTGCACGAGATTGATAATAGCCGCCTGCTTTCAGAAACGACTCCCGCACAATCTTCTAGCACATCAGCCCGAGCGCGTATAGCCGTGGCCCTTGAAGCCCAAGCAAAACGCTTCGGCAGCGACACAAAGCGCAACGCCGACATGACCAACCGCGACATAAAATCGCTCGCTGGTTTGTCGGCCGAAGCAAAGCAAATGCTCGACACCGCCGCCAGCAAGTTTGGCTTAAGCGCAAGGGCCTACATGCGCTGCGTTAAGGTTGCCCGCACCATTGCTGACTTAGCTGGGTCAGACGATATACTGCCCACCCACATTGCGGAAGCTATCCAGTACCGCCCCCACCAATATCACGACCAATAATTTACAATTTACCCCATTATCGCTCGTTTTGTTGACCCCTATAGCTCAATCTGTTACAATGATGTACACGAAAATATAAAGGAGATCCATAATCAGCACCAGTACGCGCCTGAATGGACAAATTCGGGCACCACAGCTTCGGGTAATAGACCAAGATGGTAAACAACTTGGGGTACTCAGTCGCGGCGAAGCGTTGCAAATTGCCGCCGATAGTGAGCTTGACCTTGTCGAAATATCGCCAAATGCCGACCCACCGGTATGCAAGATAGTCGACTGGGGCAAATACAACTACCAAAAGACGAAGCAGGCACAAAAAAACCGCAAGACCACCAAAGTTCTTGAAATGAAGCAAATGCGCTTTGGCCTCAAGATCGGCGACCATGATCTCGCGGTAAAAATGAAGAAAGTTACAGGCTTTTTAGAAGTCGGCCACAAGGTTAAAATAACACTTTTCTTCAGGGGCCGCGAACTAGCGCATAAAGATATAGGATTTAAGCTTGCTGAGCGTGTAATACAAGGTTTTGGTGATACGATCGCCGTAGATCAAAACCCACAGCTCAACGGCAAACAATTAACATTCGTCATGAGGGGTATTCCGGCCAAGATTAATCAAAGCCACCCAGCAGAAGACAAACCCCAATTACAACCAACCGCCAGTGCGGACAAAGAAGGAAAATAGGAGTACAATATGCCAAAACTAAAGAGTCACAGCGGCACCAAAGACCGCGTTCGTGTCACCAAGAACGGTAAAGTTCGCACCCGTCACAGTCACGCAAGTCACTTCTTGCAGAAAAAGACAGGCGCCCGCAAGCGTAAGCTGGCTGGGCTAGAAACACTTGCCGCTACAAACAGCAAGATTATTAAGCAGAAACTGGGAGTCTAGACATGCGAGTCAAACGAGGCGTTGCTGGCCACGCCAAGCACCAAAAAATCCGTAAAGCAACTAAAGGCTTTAGCCACCCGAACCGCGTAAGCATTAAGCGTGGCAAACAGGCTGTTACCCGCAGCCTACAGTTTGCCTACCGCGACCGCCGCAACCGCAAGCGAACGTTCCGCGCACTGTGGAATGCCCGCATTAACGCAGCAGCTCGCCTGAGCGGCACCACCTATAGCCGCCTCATCGCTGGCCTAAAGACCGCTGGAATCGAACTAGACCGCAAGGTTTTGGCAGAACTAGCCGTTAATGAGCCAGCCGCCTTTGAAGCAGTTGTAAAAGCCGCCAAACTCGAGAAGTAAACCATTTTTATTCTCTCATTAGAGCAAAACACCCCTCTTTAGAAGGGGTGTTTTTATAGTGTTAGATTAGCAATAAGCCGGGTTCTGTCCTGCTCGAAAGCAGGGCTAATCATCTATCTAGTCCCGCCATTGCTGACGGGATCGAGCGGGTTTAATCGTGAGCATCGCGGGAACGTGTATAGCTCACTCCTTGCAGCAGACAGGGTTTACCTACTCCTTGTGTTACCACAAGGTGTTGTGCGCTCTTACCGTGGGAGTTAACGCGAACAAGTTCGCTAGAACTCCCATCCACCTTACGGCGGACACTCGTTTCACCGTGACCAACCGAAGTTGGACGTTTCGTTTCTGTGGCACTTTCCCTAGGGTCGCCCCCGGCCGCCGTTAGCGGCTGTCTTCCCCTATGCTGCCCGGACTTTCCTCTCGTTCTCTGTAAAAGAACAAGCGATTAGCTTGTAATCTAACCCCTCTATCTTACCACATACTCTGCGTCAAGGACGGACCCTGACGC
>JBATSO010000070.1:0-9987 GCA_049293335.1 Saccharimonadales bacterium (SeqCode) | reverse complement strand
TAAACTGCCCATACATCTGAGCGGTGACACTCACCGACTTGATACATTTGTTACCATATTTGTTTTCTCCTTACAGAAATAGCGTGCCTGACGGCGCGGTTTTATGCAAGTGCGTAAGTCCTATTTGATAGACATATACTAGCAAAGATTAAGCGTTTTGTCAACTGTATTACGATATAGTTGTGTTTATGTCAAACAATATTGTTATATAGTTTGCTACCCTGTACTGCATATGAAAGTTCTTGGGATAGAAAGTCGTTGTGACAAAACGGCCGCCGCTGTGGTGCGGGATGGCTACTGAGTATATTATGCCCTGACCATTCGTAGCCCCTGCTAGAAAGGGCGGTGTAAACTACAAATGACCTATTTGATCTTTTTCTTTGGTTTACCAGTTAGAGGGTCGAGCTCATCCATAGAATCAAGTATGTGGCGAATTTGAGCCTCGCTTAAAAGATTCACTTTGGCATGCGATGACATTCTGGTAGCAGCATGCTCGGTAAGCCCCATTTGCTTCATTACTTCGTCTTTGACTGCATCTCGAAGTGCACTCTTAGGAGAACCATCAAGCCCCAGCGCATCAAGCTGTTGCCCGACATGGTAATCAATTGTGCCCGCCCCTGTCTTGGCGCTATATTGCCCAAGTTCAACTACAGGCGCTTCGGTACTGGGTTTAGTTGGCGTGGAACCAGCAAGTTGATCTGCGGTTGCGCCCGCAACCGTGTGGCTAGGTATCTGCCCTGTCTTAGTACCTCGCCCTGCATAATCGCTCGCGTCTAACCCCGATTGGCTAAGTACCTCGGGTGCGCTACCTGCCTGCGCAGAAGGAGTTGACGCAACACCTGCGACCACATGTGTAAGTTCGCTTGTTGATGCTGAATTACCCCCAGCACCTTTTGCACCAACTTGTATGCCCTTCATAGCCAAATACGACTTCCAAGTTATGAAAGCGCCGACCCCAACCCAAGCTAGGACTCCCGCGCCAACCATACGTTCGCGGCGAATTTGTTGCGACTGGTCAGATACAGACTTTTCTTGATACTTAAGTATCTGATCCTGTCCCCTAAATGCCCCATGAAGTACAACCAGCATTACCGTGCGACCTATGGCTTCTGTTACGCCATCGATCTTACGGGCGCGTTCTACTAATAGCTGCTTAACAGAGACCCTTTTGGGGGCAGCCACCTGTGGCTGATCGGCGGAGACATCTGCCTGTGAGGTTTGTTTTTCGGGCTTACGAGCTAAAAAGCGTGGTAGAACCATGCGCGCACCTACCGTATTAACGGTGCCCATAATAATAGCCGAAAGACGACTGGCAACACGTTCTTTTTGAGGTGTAAGCGCCCCTTCTGCACTGAGTTCTTTTGGCTGCTTACGGGCTTGGCGGGCATCTTGGCGGGCTTGTTTACGCGCTTGGTGCTCACGCCAGTTTTGTATACTTTTATCAGTATGTTGAGGTCTTGGCGGTACTACAGCGTTCCCATTAGCGTCTACTGCATCCATCACCTTTGCCAGACCCTCCCTGGTGAAAATGCTCGGCATAACTGATGCTTGTCGCTGTACAACTCCAGCCGTGAAGGTAGGCTGACTTCCAGATGCAGGCTGTCCGTCTGTTGTGCCTGAACCAAGCACGAGATTATCAAGATTACTGGCTTTATAGGCTCGCCCCGACCAAGCCTTGTCCCCATACACAGGAGCGCCCCCGACTGAAGCAACTGAATCTTGAGGAGATGTTATCCCAGATGTTACTTCGTTGTCCTCTGGCGTGTCTGCGTCTCCCATGTCTGCGTTTCCAAATACTTCGCCTAGGAGTTCAGGGTCATTAGAAAGTGTATCTCTGCCAAGAGCACCCGTAAGGGCATCTTTAGCTGCGGATGGTATCTTCTTTGGTGCCATAATTCACATATTTTAGCAAAACTTAAGCTCTTTGTCAAGTATTATCGTACTATGTTTGTGTTTGTGTCAAACTTTTAACAATTATTCTTTTGTTTCCCTGCATGTTGGTTCGCGCTGTGTTATGAGAAGTCTGAGTCGGGGTGACGTTTACAATTTTGTAAACGATTGTAAGTGAATTGTAAACGTCGTATTATGTAGGTATGGAATTTTTTAAGATCAGTGAGCCAGATTATTCGCATATAGATTTTTCTAAGCTATATACCCGCTACCGTGAGAACCGCCCTGCTGTCATGCAGTACGTGCATAGCGTTACATATCCAAAATATCTTCCCTGGGAAAAGGCTCGCTTTGTCCCGCCCCCCGCGGGTTTCACGGCAGAAGAAAGCTGGTACATGACACACGACCTACGCAGCGCCAATGCACAAAAACTCCCTGTGCGCACCCCTAAAGGGGCGCATTTTACATGGACGCGACTGAATTATACCGATCAGTACTTGAACCAGTTTGACCTCTATATGGGGGGTCATTTTCTGACTCAACAAGCACGGTTAAGCGGTGGCGAACAGCAAAGCTTTCTTACCAGAGGAGTCCTAGAGGAAGCTATTGCCTCGAGCCAGCTAGAGGGTGCGAGCGTTACCCGCAAACAAGCGAAGGACATGATAGCCGAAAATCGAGCCCCAAAGAACAAGTCCGAGTGGATGGCGTACAACAACTATCAAATGATGCTGAAGATAACTGCGGTCTACAAAGACGCACCCCTCAGCCTAGACCTGTTGCTGGAAATGCACCGCATACTCGCCGCCCACACCATGGATGAAGCCGACATCGGTCGCTGGCGCGAAGATGCCGATGATGTCACGATTGGGCCCGACCTATCACCGCTTACTACGTTCGTGCCACCCAATAATGACTTTTTGATGCAAGAACTACCAAGGCTTATCACCTTTGCGAATACAAATGACTCGGAGCATTTTATGCACCCAATCATTAAGGCGATTGTGTTGCATTTCTGGGTGGCCTACCTACATCCTTTTGTTGACGGCAATGGTCGTATGGCTCGTGCGCTCTTTTACTGGCTACTACACAAGTACGACTATGGCCTGGCGACATACATCCCTCTTTCTACAGTCATAAAGCGGGCCCCCATACAGTATAGCGATGCGTACATCTACAGTGAACAGGACGACAATGACTTCACGTATTTTTACGACTATCACATGAAAAAACTCAAGGTTGCGCTAGATGATTTCCTAGAGTATGTGGAAAAACAGCGCAACGAAAACAAACAAATCGATACACTACTCGATAGCTACGCCATTTTAAATTCTCGGCAAAAGCAAATCATGCACTATTTACTCTCCAGCCCACATCATCGAGTTAGTATGACTTCTCATGCAACGCTCAACAAAGTCAGTATCGGCACCGCCCTGGCAGACCTAAAGTACTTGCAGCAAATTGGACTCGTCTTTACTGTGCCAGAAGGACGTTTTGTTTACTACTATGCGAAACCCCTTCAGGGGTGACGTTTACAATTTTGTAAACGATTGTAAGTGAATTGTAAACGTCGTAAACAAGCACAGGCATTGAAGTGAGCTAAGAATTTATATAGCGAGCCACACAAATAACCTGGTTTATTTGAGAGAAAATGACATGAATTATCTGGTAGCATGGTACAGTGGCTAGCGGCTTCAAGCATGAATAGGTAGCGAATACTCGAGATAGAGTGGTCAAAGTACTGGGGAGATGGGGTGATATACTCATTTCAGTAAAGGACAAGATGCATACTTCTCTGAAGCCAATTCGAGCTAGAAAGCGATTACATAGCAAACAGTTATGCGTTTTTATGCATAGCGATCCATGTAGGATGCCTAGCCTAAATATATGAAAGTTCTTGGGATAGAAAGTAGTTGCGATGAAACGGCCGCCGCTGTGGTGCAGGACGGCTATTGTTTGCTGTCGAATGTCGTAGCTAGCAGCATGGATTTGCAGGCCCAATACGGTGGGGTGGTGCCAGAGATTGCCGCACGCAGCCATATTGAGGCCATTAATGGCGTCATTGATGCTGCGCTTGACGAGGCAGCGTGTTCGTGGGCAGATATTGACGCCATTGCAGTCACCTACGGGGCAGGGCTAGGTGGCTCGCTCTTAGTTGGAGTGCTGGCCGCTCGCACCCTGGCGATCGTGCACAATAAGCCGCTGTACGCCATTAACCATGTTGAGGCACATGTGTATGCAAACTTTTTAACAGAGGCAGCGGGAGCGGTAGGTGCAACTACACGAGTGCGTAGCGCGAACAACCGCGAACAGCGGTTGGGGGAGGAACAGGGCCAAAACGAACAACGTGAGGTTTTGCCCGAGGAGGGGCAAGCCCCTCCTGAACTAAAGGAATATAAAGACTACCAGCTACCAACAAACCAACCCACCTTCCCTTTACTAACTCTGATCGTGAGCGGTGGGCACAGCCAACTGGTGCTATTTGAAGATCATTTTCGCTATACCCTCCTGGGGCAAACGCAAGATGACGCCATAGGTGAGGCGTTTGATAAAGTTGCCAAATTAATTGGCGTGCCCTACCCTGGTGGACCGAATGTAGAGCGGATCGCTACTAGTGGTAACCCTCACGCCTACGAGTTCCCCAAGGCAAAAATGACCATAACCCCCCCTGCCCTACAGGCCTTACGAGCGCGTTCTGCGAGCAACGCTGCCCATCACTCATACGACTTCAGCTTTTCTGGCCTTAAAACGGCCGTTTTGCGGACCGCCCAGCAAACGATTGGGCAAGATCACACCTTTGCTAGTAAAAACATTCCAGAGAGGCTCTCTGAGGCTCAGAAAGCCGATATTGCCGCCAGCTTCCAGCGCGTAGCCATAGAGACGGTGGTTGATAAGCTTTTGCTTGCTTACGAGGAGTTCTTACCAGCGTGCGTGGTTATAGCGGGCGGTGTTGCCGCCAGCCCCGCCCTGCGGGCCGAGATTGCCCAGCGACTTCCCTTGCCTGTTAGCTACACCGACCCTCGCTTATGTACCGATAACGGCGCTATGGTCGCCACGCTCGGCTGTTTTCACATGAAACTCGGGCAGCCCACTGCCGACCCCTACTCGCTCGACATTAAGCCCAACCTGAGCATGTAGCTTAATCCGGCCACTAAAGGCTGCACTACTGCTGGTTTGCATCTAGCGGCGTAATTAGTGGTGATTATGTCGAGTTTGGGTTGACCTATCGCGAGGCAAGGTTGGTTTTGGCTCGCCTATCCGTAAAGCTGGCTGTGGGTACCAATTTGGTCAAAAACGACCTCGTCATCAACCGTAAAATACAGCGCCCGCACGTCACCCGTTATATCTATACTACGGTAGCCGCTCCATTTGCCCCGCAACGAATGATTGCGTAGCTGTGCATGGGAGATGTCCTGAGCAAACAGCACCATTCGTACTTCAAGTTTTTGACGTTCTGCTTGGCGTAGCAATTTGGACCGCGCTATAAAATTTTTGGTAAACCGAATTTTCATATTTATGAGAGCTGGTTGTGAAGAAAGTCTAGGGCTTCATCGTTCGTCTCAAACTTATGGTAATCGCCCGCCTGGAACTCTTTACGAGATTTTTCCATACGTTTAGCAGTTTGCGCGTTCGGCACCTCTGGTATTTCAAAAGTCACCCTTCGCTCACGAGCAAAACGATGCAATTCATTATTAAGCACAGCACTAATGCTAACGCCAAGTTCATCGGCAATTTTTTGCACTGCTTTTTTAAGCGCTGGGTCTGTTTTTAGGTTAATAACTGCGTAATCACTCATACCTCAAGTATATACTCGGTATATACCTCGTGTCAAATTACTTATAGGTAGGTGGCCATGTCTGACAGAGGTGGTACAATGGGTTATATGCAATTACCGAAAGTGTACGATCCAAAAGAGTACGAAAGTGATATTTACGCGCTCTGGGAAAAGAGCGAGGCGTTTTTACCAAAAGGGAAGGGCAAGGCCTACACCATTGTCATGCCCCCACCCAATGCTAATGCCAATTTACATATTGGCCACGCCCTCACAGCCGCGCTCGAGGATATTCCTGCTCGCTACCACCGTATGCAGGGCCGCCCTACTCTGTTACTACCAGGCGCCGACCATGCAGGCTTCGAAACGCAAGCTGTATATGAGAAGCACTTGGCCAAAGAAGGGAAGAGCCGCTTCGATTTTTCACGTGAAGAACTGTATGTGCAGCTCTATGATTTTGTAGCTGCCAACCGCCAAAACTTTGAGGATCAGTTCCGAAGGCTCGGCATAAGCTGCGACTGGACACGGTTTACCTTTACGCTCGATGACCAGATTGTTAGCCAAGCCTACAAAACCTTTAAAAAAATGTGGGATGATGGCTTGGTTTACAGAGGTGAACGCCTGGTTAATTTTTGCACCCACCACGGTACAGCCTTTGCCGATATTGAGGTTGAATATAAAGAGTCCGAAACGAAACTGTGGTACATAAAGTATCCGCTGGTTGATGGCAGCGGGGAAGTAGTCGTCGCCACCACTCGGCCCGAAACCATGCTCGGCGACACAGGCGTGGCCGTGCACCCCGACGACAAGCGCTATGGCCACTTGGTCGGCAAAACAGTTAGATTACCGCTGACGGGCAGGGAAGTGCCGATTGTGGCGGATGCTTTTGTAGAACTCGGTTTTGGCACCGGCGCTGTCAAGCTCACCCCCGCACACGATCAAAACGACTACGATGCCGCCGAAAGGCACAACTTGCCGAAAATTAGCGTTATAAACTATGAGGGCAAGCTCAGCCATGAAGTACCCGAGGTCTACCGCGGCTTAACGGTAGAGCAGGGCAGACAGGCTGTTGTCGAAGATCTAGAGCGAGAAGGCTGGCTCGTAAAAACCGAGAAGCTCACTCACAACGTAGGCCATTGCTATAAATGCGGTACCGTCATTGAACCGATGTTGCGTGAACAGTGGTTTGTTGACATGCAACCACTGGCAAAGCCGGCTATTGCAGCCCTAAAAGCTAGTAAAATTACCTTTTACCCCGACACAAAGCGCGACCAACTGATTGGCTACCTCGAAAACCTGCGCGACTGGAACATTAGCAGGCAGATTGCATGGGGCATACCCATTCCCGCCTTTCAAAACCTCGACGACCTCGATGATTGGATTTTTGACGACCGCGTTGACCAGGAAGTTTTAGAGATAGACGGCAAAACGTACCGCCGTGACCCCGATGTGTTTGACACCTGGTTTAGCAGCAGTTCATGGCCGTACGCTACGCTGGGGCTCGGAAGCGATGATTTTAAAAATCATTACCCTTTAAGCCTTATGGAAACAGGCGGCGAAATTTTGTACCCCTGGGTCAGCCGTATGATTATGCTTGGTCTGTACGTGGCAGGCGACATCCCGTTTGAAAGCGTCTACATACACGGTTACGTCATGGCCGAAGATGGCGCCAAAATGAGTAAGTCTATTGGCAACGTGGTCGACCCGATGCCCGTGATAGACAAATACGGCTCTGACGCCCTGCGCATGGGGATTATTTCTGGGCGGTCACCAGCCGTCAACCGTGGCTATGACCCCCGGCGTATAGAGGAAGCCCGCAATTTTTGCAACAAACTGTGGAACATCGCCCGCTACATTCAAGACCGCCTGGGCGATGATTATACGCACGTTCCAAAAGCCGAACCACAAACTATAGCTGAACACTGGGTGTTGAGCAAGTTACAACAAACGACAGAGGCGGTTGAAGATCATTTAGAGGCCTACCGCTTTAGCGAAGCCTACGATACGCTCTACCATTTTGTATGGGACGATGTGGCCGACTGGTACATTGAGGCTAGCAAATCTGAACAGGGTGGGGGAGTTTTGGGCCATGTTTTAGACGGCGTTTTAAAAATTGTCCACCCCTTTGCACCGTTTGTAACAGAAACTATTTGGCAAACCCTGCCCTGGACGGGCGAAAGTATTTTGGCAGTCCAGCAATGGCCGAATGCACATGGCTACAACCGCGACCGCGCACAAGAGTTTGAAGAGCTGCAGGCAATCGTTACCGAGGTCCGATCCCTCACGCGTAGCCTAGGCCTACAAAAACCATCGCTGTATTTTACAAATGTACTGTTTTTGGCGCAGAATGCAGATCTACTGAAGCGACTAGCAGGCCTCGCCGATGTGGTAGAGGTTGAAGACGGGGCAGGGCTACATTTGACGAGCACTGCGCACCGCTGCTGGCTGAATGTGGATAGTTCGATTGCCCAAAACCACCTGGAGCAGCTAGCTACTAACCTAACCGAACAAACTAATCGCGCCAACACCTTACAAAACCGTCTGGATAATAAGAACTATGTTGATCAAGCACCAAGGGCAGTTGTAGAGCAGACGAAGCAAGAGCTGAGGGATACGATAGCTTCAATTGAACGTATAGAAGCCGAACAAAAACGGTTTATGGACCTCGGCTAAGCGCTCTACCCACGGAAACTTTGTAAGGGTGGTTAATCGGCGGGCTGTAAGGCAGTGGAGATAGCCAAAATGGCCTCTTCCGGTTGATACGACTCAAACTTCATGGTGTGCCAGCCCATACGACCAGCCGCTACAAGGTTGGGGCGGTCGTCGTCTATCAGTAAGATTTCTTCTGGTGCTACACCAGCCCGTTCGGTCGCGATTTCGTATATGCGGTCTTCTGGCTTAATGGCTTTTACTTCGGCAGAGTCAATAATAGCGTCGTAGGGCACGTTTGGCACCAAACCGCGGGCAATCATGGGCTGAACGAGGTTAGGCATGGTGTTGGTGAGAATGCCGATTTTGTAGTTGGTGGCCACCCATTCGACCAATTCGGCCATACCAGGGGTAGCCTCTTGCGCCCCAAGGTAGTATTTGTACCAGTCGACCATCATCTCGAGGCGCTTTGCCAGCGCCGTGTTAAGTTCGTCGACTGTTTTTTCGCCGCGGCACACAGCATCGTTATACTTCCAAAAAACACTTTCGATGCTGTCGGGCGAAGCACCGCTTTCTTCGGCCAGTTTACCAAAGGCACTGCTGGCGGCCCGAACCAAGCAGCCATTCATGTCGAAGTAAACAAAACGCACACCGTTTTTTGACACTTTTTTTTGAGGTATTTTTATGCTTATTGGAACGGTTCCAATTAATTCGTCGAGTGTGAGCCCAAGCGTAACTGCAATTTGTTGTATGGTGAAAACCGAGGGTGCTTTTATGGCTCCACGCTCAATTTTAGCAAGCGTCGAATAGCTAAGCCCCGACTTTTGACACAATGCTTGCTGTGTTAAACCCGCGCCGCGCCGCGCATCTTGCACGACACTCCCCAACCGTTTCTCATCCATAGCGCTTATCTAAACCTTTCGCCCTACAAAACTTTGCTACTAGCATCGACTCACTTATAGCCTTATTGTACCAGCCAAATCACCGCTACGCTAGCCTAAACTAGCCGCAAAATACCGCTATGCTTGATCCTTTTACAAAATGGTGAGGGCAATGGTAAACAACACCGCAAAAGCAATACCCCCCGCTACGGCCGCACCCTTAAGTGCTGTTTTGCTATTGCCATACCCTGTTTTTTGCTGTAATTTCGTATAAACCCACGTCGCGACACCGCCAGAAAAGAGCAGGGCGACCAAAAAAGCATTCATGCGTAATCCTCCATTTTTAGTTTTTGTGCCATGGCAGCTAACTCTTCCTTAGGTGCTGGTTCTGTAGGCGGTTGAGCTCGAACGTCACTACCCGACTGAATGGGATACAGGTGAACATGGGCGTGCGGCACATCGGTACCGACAATGGCTTGGGCAATGTATTTTGCGCCCAGCGCGGTCCTCATGTGTTTCGCAATTTTTTGCACCGTTAGTGTGAGTGCCTGATAGTCGTCGGCCGAAAGATCCCACACAAATTCCACCTGCCTTTTAGGTATCACCAGTACGTGGCCAGGTTGCACAGGGTAAATATCTAGAAAAGCAAAAGTGTGGTCGTTTTCGTATATTTTATGGCAGGGAATTTCGCCCTTTATGATCTTTGTAAAAATAGAGTCTTGCATAGCTTTAGTATAGCGCAGTGCGGCAGTGAGCGATTATTTGTTTATGGATGATAGCGGCAATGACGCCGAAGCC
>JBATSO010000069.1:0-4143 GCA_049293335.1 Saccharimonadales bacterium (SeqCode) | reverse complement strand
GCTTTACTATAGGCTGGAGTGTGCCGTCATAGTCAAATAACAGCAGACGCTTGCGTGACTGGTGGTAGTCGTACACCAAAGATTTTGTGCGGTACACATCCAGCGGGCGAGTAAGTTGAAGCTGTGGGGCAGGGAGGGGTTTTTCGAGCGTTTCTATGAAGGTAGTGGCCCATTTGTCGACCGTATTTTTTTTGAGATAGCGCTGCATTTTTCGGGTACGTTTTATAAAATCGGCTGGTTTCATAGACAGCGCACTTTTAAGGCCGTCTACCAGTGTTTCGGGCAGGCTGGGGTTTACCAGCAGGGCGTCTTTAAGCTCTTCGGCGGCACCAGCCGTTTCGCTTAGCACCAGTACGCCATCACCCTTTGGCCGACTGGCCAGGTACTCTTTGGCGACCAGGTTCATACCGTCTCGAATAGGGGCAATAAAGGCAACGTCTGCGCGGCGAAACAGGGCAGCGTATTCGGCGAATGGTTTGGCGGAAAAGATTGGTTCTACGGGCTGCCAGGTGGGGGTACTAAAACGAGCATTAATCTCTTCGACCAGGTTATCAAGCGTAACACGCAGTTTTTGGTACACGGCAATTTCGGTGCGTGACGGCATGGCTTGCATAACAAACACCACCTTTTCATGCAGGTCAGGGTTTTGTTCTAGGAGCGTTTTGTAGGCTTCTAAGCGTTCGACCAAGCCTTTTGAGGGGTCCAGGCGGTCGATGGTTAAAATTACCTTTTTGCCACGGTACTTCCAGAGTAATTTGTTGTACTCTAGGGTGACCTCAAGGTTTTTGCCAGCTTCGGCGAACCGTTCGTAGTTTATGCCTATAGGCAGGTCGGCTACGCGAACTACGCGGGTCGAAAGCGCAACTTTATTTGGTGCAACCAGCCCTATTTGGGCATGGCGAACCGTGTCTAGAAAATTATCGACATACGAGCTGGTGTGCATACCAATCAGGCCAGAACCCAAAACGCCCCGTATGAGTTCTCGACTGCGTTTGGTGGCGCTAAATGTTTTGCTTTCGGGGAAGGGTATGTGCAGGAAAAATCCTATTTGGCTTTTAGGCCAGGCTACTCGCACCATTTCGGGCATGAGTAGGAGCTGATAGTCGTGAATCCAGAGGTTGTCGGTGGGTTTGGCAAGCCGCAGGGTCTCTTCGGCATAGAGCTTATTGACTGCTTTATAGGCTTTCCAGTTGGTTTCGTTGTCGCCTGTCGTGACAGGTAGGTTGTGAAAAAGTGGCCAGAGCACACTGTTGCTATAGCCGTTATAAAAACCGTTGAGCTGCTTTTGAGTTAAAAACACGGGGTAGCAATTTTGCTTTTTGAGGTGGCGGGTAATATCTGCCATTTCTTCTTCGGTAAGCTCGTCGCTCGCCATGCCTGGCCAGCCAATCCATTTGTTGCGACCGCTTTTGGTGTACGAAGCCAGGGCAGAACTAAGCCCCCCAACACTCGGGAAGTAGACAAGCTTGCCATCCACCTTCTTTACGCTCACTGGCAGCCGATTGGAAACAATCACTAAGCTCGGCATATCTGTTTGTCATTATGTCATACCCTGGTGGATACTAACAGTGACCCAGCTCACAATCACGCACTACTACTCAACAAAACTTGACAGAAAAACTACAAAGTATATACTTGGTAGTATGAGTACATCAGACACCACAGTTATGAGCGTGAAAGTGAAGAAAGACCTTAAAGCAAAAGCTCAGGCGGTGGCCGGGCAGTATGGCATACCGCTCGGGACCCTACTGAATGCGTATATGCATCAGTTGGTCTTGACAGGGCAAGTGTATTTCCCGGCAGTTGAAGTAGCGACACCGCAGATGGAAAAGATAATTGCCGAGATTGAAACTGAGCGTAGGGCGGGCAAGACCATTGGCCCGTTTGAGACAGTCGAAGAATTTATAGCCGACCTAGAGAAATAACCGTGCGTATCGAGTATCACCCTCGGTTCAAAAAGCAGTACAAAAAGCTTCCGTCTGCCGTGCAAGTACGTTTTCAGCAGAGAGTGAAACTTCTGATTATTGAACCAGATAATCCTATGTTGCATGTTCATGCCCTGAAAGCTCAGTATCAGGGTTACTTGAGTATGAACGTAACCGGAGATATCCGCGCATTGTTTTACTACGAAGGTACAAATGTAGTAGTTTTTGGTTTTATAGGGACGCACAGCCAGCTATATGGGTAAAATAGTACTGTGATAACGACGCTGATGGGTGAAAATGAGGTGATGCGGGCGGCAGAGTTGCGCCGTCTTGTTGCTGGGTTTGAGAAAGACTACGGGGATATGGCGGTGGAGCGGCTGGATGGTGAAGAGGCTGGTTACGACCGAATGTGCGAGGCAGCACAGAGTTTGCCATTTTTGGTGCCACGTAAGTTGGTGGTACTACGTGCGCCTGGGGCGAATAAAGAGTTTACAGAGAGGTTTGAGGCGTTTATTGAGGGCATATCAGACACGAATGAGGTCATAATTGTCGAGCCAAAGCTCGACAAGCGCACCGCTTATTATAAACAGCTTAAAAAACGCACCGAGTTTAAAGAGTTTGCCGTGCTTGATGCCAATGGCCTTATGCGATTTGTGGCGGACTACGCAAAACAGCAGGGTGGCTCAATTGCTACTGCCGAGGCACGACTGTTAGTAGAGCGGGTGGGGCTGAACCAACTGGCGCTGCAAAATGAACTCGACAAGTTGCTCGCCTACGACCAGTCAATTACGCGCGGTTCTATAGAGCTGCTGACCGAAAAAACACCGCAAAGCAGCATATTTGAGCTGCTCGACGCAGCATTTTCGGGTAACCAAAAGCGCACCATGGCGCTGTATGACGAACAGCGGGCGCTCAAGGTCGAGCCGCAGCAAATTATTGCCATGCTAGCCTGGCAGCTCCACATACTTGCGGTCGTAAAAACGGCGAAACAGCGGGGCGTAGAAGACATTGCCCACGAGGCCAAACTAAACCCTTATGTAGTGCGAAAAACACAAGGGCTCTTACGCAACATTACACTTGCTCGGCTGAAAGAACTCATTACCACGCTGCGCGAGTTCGATGTACGAACCAAAACCGAGGGCGTCTTGCCCGACGAAGTCGTACGCTATTACTTACTACACCTTGCCCAGTAATCTCATTTTTGATGCGACCGTACACAAAATGAGAATGTTATGTGCGGGCATCGATGGTGGGGTAGGGCGAGTCGAGTAGGGTTTGGTCTGCGGTGAGGAGCGGTAGGTTTTCGCTTTGCGCTTGGGCTATTAGCAGCCGATCAAACGGATCTTTATGCGCTAGTTGTATACTTGCCAGTAATGAAAGATGATTTTGCTCAATCGGCAATATGGATGCGCGTAAACTCTCGACAGCCTCATATAGGTCGGCAGGCGCGTACTGTAGCTTTCCCTTGGCATATTTGAGCGATAGTTCGATGAGGCTTATTTGCGAAACCATGATAGTTTCTGCATCTAGTATCATGGCATAAGCGTGACCTTTCAAGCGTTGCGGCTCAAATGCTCCCCAAATTAACATGTGCGAATCGAGCAAAAGGGTGGGATGCTTCACGGTAGTGGCTGGTTAATGCTTTCTTCTATGAGGGCGTTGAGTTCAGGGTCTGGCCCGACTAGAGACTCGTAGTCGTACGCGTTTGGGATGGCTTTGTGCTGCAAGGCACCAATTTTACGCTTAGGTTTAGGCTGGCTCCCGATAGGGGTGAGCATACATTGGGCATTGCCGTAGGCACCCACGTATATGGTTTCGCCAGCCGCTGCCCGTTTTGCCAGCTTGCTTAGCTGGGTTTTTGCTTCGTAGATTGTGTAAACTTTACTCATTTCCACAGTGTACTTGACCAACATGGTCTAGTCAAGTCTGACCATTTGGATAAAACTGTATTGCGAAAAAATCTATAATGTGCTAATATTACATTTGCAGTTAAGAAAACAAAAACACTATGTATGGACACCAAACAGATACCACTCCTCACTTGCGTTTAGCTACCGATAGAGAAATCGATTGGTTTGTTCGTGCAAGAGGTCTTGACAACGAAACGCCTCAGGTCTGGGGTTCAGACCATTTTTCACCACAGTTAGTGATAGGCTTGGGGCGCGAAGCAGTTATCTGTGCGGGGAACGACATAGATACGTTTGGCCCTAAGTTATTC
>JBATSO010000068.1:0-4673 GCA_049293335.1 Saccharimonadales bacterium (SeqCode) | reverse complement strand
AGATCGACGATGCTGCTTCATCGGCTCAAGGTGCCTTCTAATAACCACTAACTAATACTGCGGGGCAGCCATCGCCTTTTAGGCGACACCACTCACCAAGCCACCGGCATGCCGGTGGTGTCTGACTGAAAATAGCTCTAACGATTGCATAGCCATTCCATACACCAGTCAAACTGTCTGCCATGTTACCTAAAATGCTTCAACCACTCCTCAGCCAGTTCCCGTAGTCAAATAACCCCCTAGTCACCCCATCACGACGTCACCCATCTTTCCTATCCCCTTGCCTGGCATTCCAGTACCAAAATAAACCGTACGGCCGTACGGTTTATTTTGGATGAGGAATTATTATTGGTCAAAATAGATATAGACGGTAAATGGTAAAGAGGAGCCGACAATCAAAGGCGGATGATTATGAGGGGGCCCAGTGGTTGTTGCCAAGGGGGTGGATTTTGCCGGAAAGTTCAAGCATTGTGAGGGCTTGTGTAAATAGTTCGGGCCGAAGTTCGCTGTTTTGCAACAGTTCGTGTGCGTCTGACACGCCGCTGTATAGTAGATCTAAAATGGCCTGTTCGTCTGGGTTGTCGCCCTTGTGTACATAGGTGGTTGTAATGAGGTTGCGAGTACCCAGGGCAAACAGAATATCATCGATGCAAGTAACAGGTGTAGCGCCCGCGCGAATGAGGTTATTGCAGCCCGCCGACTGTGGGCTGGTGATGTTGCCTGGCACAACCAACACATCTCTACCCTGTTCTAGTGCAAAACGGGCGGTATGTAAGGTGCCGCTCTTTTCGGTTGCTTCAGTTATAAGGAGTGCATTGCTTAGCCCCGCCACAATGCGGTTGCGAGCCACAAAATTTTGTTTGAGGCTCGGTGTTCCCTCGGGATATTCGCTGATAATGGCACCCCCTTGCGTAAGCAATTGTTTGGCGAGCATGGTGTTTGTAGCGGGGTAAATTTGGTCGAGGCCGTTTGCAAGTACGGCAATGTGTTGCCCGCCTGCCTTAAGTGCGGCGGCGTGTGCCACGGCATCAACGCCAAGGGCTAGGCCACTAACAATCGCAATTCCTCGCTCGGCGAGTTGGCCTGCAAATTGTTCTGTTACTGCTCGACCATACGGCGTGATTCCGCGGCTGCCTACGATTGCTACGCGTGGGTGTTTTAGCCATTCGCTTGGCCCCATTCCAAGATAATACAGTTCTTTTGGCGGTGATGGTATGTCGCGTAGAGCCGAAGGGTACGCGCTGTCTTGTAGGGTAAGTTTCTTTACTTTCATACAAAATAGTTTATTGGTATTGACATAGTGACACTTTTTTGATAAAATAACAACTTGTAAGTGATTTTAATCACTTTTGCACCTTATATCCCCTATTCTAACATTTGTTAGATTGTTTTAGAGCGAGTCCTGGCGAACAGTTGTTACCCTCCACTTTTCTCTTAGGCGTCTTGCTTTTTTAGTAAGCCGTTCTAAAACATACTAACCCCTTTAACTTGGATTCAGTCGGTGCTTGCACGGGCTGGCCCCAGATATTGGTAGTGAGCCTGAACGGTTTTCTGCGAAAAGCAGGAAGGCACGACATCGTTGATTTCATAGATGGTTCGATGCTTCGCTCATCTTGGTGGGTTGAAGGGTGGAGGGAGCCGACGTGTTCGGCTCCATAAAAAGCCACAGAGCGGTGCCCACCCCCTCTCTGTGGCTTTTTATGTAATAAGGGTGTTTCCGGTCACGTACCGTGGCCTCGGAGCTTCATGGTGGAAAGCATAGTTTTCTCAGAGAGCTCCCTTGCAGATTGCCAGCAGCAATCTGCATCCTCTTGGCTGGTATTGCGATGAATAAATCACTGGCTTTTCACTCCAAGCCCCCAATCGGTTACGATAACCAACCAACCAAACAGAGCACTTCTTATGGGGAAGACCGAAGTCTTCCCCAATCTTTTAAGTATCTACTCGAGCGTGGCGACGTATTCAACGTCTTTATCGCCGCGGCCCGAAAGATTCACCAGTATGCTAGCACTAGTTGGCAAAGATTGTGCCAGCTTGATAGCATAGGCCACTGCATGGGCGCTCTCCAGTGCCGGGATAATTCCTTCCAGCCTTGACAAAGTGCGGAAGGCCTCGAGCGCCTCGCGATCGCTACAGGTTTCATAGCGAACGCGCCCGCTGTCCTTGAGGGCGCTGTGTTCAGGGCCAACACCTGGGTAGTCTAGGCCTGATGCCACAGAGTGTACGGGTAGAGGTTCACCTACATCATCTTGAAGCAGATAGGTAAACATGCCATGTAATGTGCCTGGTGTGCCAAGTGTAAGGGTAGCTGCATGTTCACCGGCCTTGAAACTGCGGCCACTTGGTTCAACGCCAGTTATGGCAACCGTTTTGTCTCGCAAAAATGCGCTGAAAAGCCCGATTGCATTGGATCCACCACCCACACAGGCTACAAGGTGATCAGGCAGGCCTCCGGTCATTTGTTTGAACTGTCGACGAGCTTCTTGTCCAACAATCGACTGGAAATCCCTTACCATTTCAGGGTATGGCCGCGATCCAACCACCGAACCAATGCCGAAGAATATATGTTCTGGGTCAGCTAGGTAGGCTCCAAATGCACTATCAACGGCATCTTTCAGGCTTTTGCCGCCAGCTTCGACTCGAACAACATCAGCACCGAGTAAACGCATTCGCTCAACGTTAATGGCTTGCTTGTCCATATCGATAGCCCCCATGTGGATCTCGCAGTCTAGGCCAAGCATGGCAGCCGCAGTCGCCAGCGCTACTCCGTGTTGCCCCGCTCCTGTTTCGGCGAGTAGTTTCGTTTTGCTCATTCGTTTTGCAAGCAGCGCCTCGCCAATTGTGTGGTTTATCTTATGGGCGCCGGTATGGTTCAGGTCCTCTCGTTTTAGGTATATCTGAGCTCCGCCAACGTGCCTGCTCAACTGAGCTGCATAATAGACTGGTGAAGGCCGCCCAACATAATCGTGCAGTAGTCGTTTATATTCTTTCGTAAAAGCTGGGTCGCGTTTGGCTGCACGGTAGGCTTGCTCAACTTCTTGAAGAACTTTCTCCAATAGAGGGGGTACAAAACAACCTCCGTACATACCGAAGTAGCCGTTTTTTGGTTTGATAGATTGGTGTGTGGTTTTCATAGGTAAAATCTTTCTGTATATGAGTATTAAAAGGTAAAATTATTGGTAATTACTGAAAATAGTGACCTTTCGGCCAGAAAAAGGTGCAGCGCTGTTTGAACAGGTGATGTTTCATGGGGTGTCCTTTGCGATCTAGAAAATAGTTAGAAAATTGAACATAAAAAAACCGCCCGTAGGCGGTAAAAACAAAATATGAAAAACTTACCGCCTACGCCAGGAGGTATTCTGCCAAACTTGCTGTGCAATATGTTTCATAAATGGCAAGTTTACACTATCAAACCGCTCACGTCAATTTTTTATAAAAAGCTGCGGGTTTCGGCGGTTAGGGGGCTGCCGTAGGTGTATTCGCTGAGGATGGCGGTGACTTCGCGGGTGAGTTTGGGCAGTTCCGCCTGCTCTTTGGTGCTAAATTTTTGTAGTACAAAGTCGGCTGAGTCTATTTGCTCGGGCGTTTTTGGGCCGATCCCTACGCGCACGCGACCGTAGTTCTCGCCCAGGTGTTTGGTGACAGACTTTATACCGTTGTGCCCTGCGCTACTGCCGCCCACACGCAATCGTATTTGCCCAAAGTCGACATCGAGTTCGTCGTGTACTACCAGCAGCTTTTCGGGCGCGATTTTATAAAAATGCATCAGCGCCTGCACGGCTTCGCCACTGAGGTTCATGAAAGTTTGCGGCTTGCACAAAATTACGCGCGTATCGTTCATTTGTTTTATGGCAACCGCACATTTCATATCTGTTTTGTTCATCCAGGATGGAAAGTCGTTCTTGCGGGCAAACTCGTCAACACACTCAAAACCAATGTTGTGGCGGGTGCTAACGTACTCGTCGCCAGGGTTACCGAGCCCAACAATCAGCACGGTTTTATTCATGCCAAGTGTGGTGTACGTAATAGGTGCATCTTCGCTGGGGCGGCGGGTAAAAAGGGACATTATCGGCTCCTTTCGTCGCTTGTTAAACTGTGACCTGTGACCTAACATTAGCGATTAGCGTGTCACCATTGTTTCGGGATTTATGGCTAATTGCGAATGGCAAATGTATGGTGACAGGTAACATGGTAATTGCTAATCTCCTCCCCTATAGTTTACCCGAACGCTTTTTATTTTTCACAATTTTACGTTGGGTGTCGCTGCGCTCTGGTTTGGTTGGGCTGTTGCCGTGTTTGTGGCGGCCGTCTTTTTCGATAAACCACAGTTGTACGGCGGTGCCTTCGAAGTTGAATGTGGCACGCAGCTCGCGCTCCATAAAGCGGCGGTAGCTCCAGTGTAGGAACTTGGTGTGGGCGCCAAAAATCTTGAAGGCTGGAATGGGGTTGTCATCTTCCTGGACCATGTAATTCAGCTTAGGGGCGCGGTTTTTAAGGCCGGCTGGTGGGTGTTTGGCAATGACTTCGCCCAGCCAGGTGTTGAGCGCGCGGGTGGAAATACGGGTTTTGCGGTTCTTGGCGATTTCGAGGGATAGGTCAAAAATTTTAGTTACATTTTGGCCGGTAATGCTGCTGGTGAACAGCAGTGGTGCCCAGGGTACAAAGTCGAAGGT
>JBATSO010000067.1:0-2182 GCA_049293335.1 Saccharimonadales bacterium (SeqCode) | reverse complement strand
GAGATTTGGTTTGTCATGGTTTCTACTCCGCGTTAGGTGTTAGGTGTGTTCCAAAAAGGGTTTTAAAAAATTTCTTTGGGTCAGAAAAAACACCGCCCGTAAGTAAAGCGGGAGCTTCTGTTGGGGGTGTAGGAAGAGGTAGCGGTAAACTGTCTCGTACAGGCACAGACTGTACTGGCTTCATTTGTTCTATTTGTTTTGTTTGGGTTGGTGTTGCGTTTACGATGGTCGGTTCTGGCTCGCGGTATGTGCGAACGTGCGGTGCCGCAACAAGCGACTGAGTTATAGTGTCGAGGGCACTGCGTACCACCAGAATTGTTCCATTTAACGCTTCTGTTTTAGATTCAGACTCATTCGTAAATGTTTCAACGATGGCATCATATTGAGCTTTGAGTTCTGCCTGGCTGGACATGAGTGTTTCTAGGGCCATCGCGTGTCTAGCTTTTTGTTCGCGGTTTATATCGTTAGATTCCTTGAGCTGAAGATTATGAGCTTCAAGAGCTTTTATAGCTGCATCAATCTCATCTTGAACAGCCCTGAAATGTTTGGCAGCTGGTGTTGCCATGACACCGTAGGTGGTATAGCGTTCGTGGATGGCGCTTATTGCAAATTCGTCTTCATCACATGTCGCCGCTGTTTCTAAACGATCTAGCTCGGCTTGCTGCAATGCACTGTACGTATCAGCCATGCCCTGCATGTTTACTCTGTTTTGGTGTATTTCAACCAGGTTATGGCCAAGTGTTACAGAGTCCTGATCTATTTGCTGGTCAAGGCCCGAAATAACTTCGGTTAGTTGAGCGATTTCGGCTGCCTGTATTGTGCCTGTGTAGAGCATAGAACTTAGCTTGCAATAAGTCTCGTCAGTTTGAGCGGCAAGTTTTCGATACTCTTCGGTAACGGTTGAAACTCGCTGTTTACGTACGCCTAGAACACCCGTAATGCCCTGGCCAAAAGTGGTGATACGTCCAGCGATATCACCTTGTTCCTTTAAAATACGATTCTGAGTATCAGAAAGTCTTTGGAGAACGTTATTGACAGTGCCTATATACTCAAGCAAAGTCTCAATTTGTTTAGGCGCATCAACCAGCGGCGACAGTTGATCTGGCGTGTCAGCTTGTTCCTGTGTGGGAGCAGCTTGGTCTTGCACGGTGCTTTGATTTAAGATGGCACGAATAATTTGCTCGTGTCTTTCACTTGGATCTCTCTTTGGCGTGGGTACCGCTATATCGCTGAGGTCAATAGGCTGAGGGAATCCTGTCGGGACAAAATCTCTAACTTCGGGCGCTTCTTGGGTCGGGTACTGTCCTTCTTCTGTGGCGTAATTTTTATAGATTTCGCTTAAATCGATTGCAAAGACTTGCAGGTCGTTTAGCAATTGGTTAGCGTATTTTGCATAAAATGGCCTGCGTTCGGCAAAAATATTTTGCGCCAGGATTGTTTTTTCTTTTAGCTTAGACTGGATTGCAAGCGTTTCTTCGAGGCCGATTTTGTCTCTTGCAATACCGTCGAGTTGTTGCGAGAGCCGATACACCTCTCGTGCCAGTTTGGTCAAAGCACCATCAACTATTGGATCACTTTCATTGCCACCCGCTAAGCTGGATGTATCAGGTTCAGCTGGTTTCATGACGGTTGCTGCTTCTTCCTGAAGCTTTTGACTGTAGGCGTGTGATACCATACTGTGTTCGGCGGCGTTTTTGTCTAAGGCGTCTTTGGTTACGCTTATAGCATCATCTACAGCTTGTTCACATGCCTGAGCATGAGCTTCATCTTCTTGGTCACGCAGAAAGTCAAAGGCTAATGTCGTGAAGTCACTACGTATTTTTTGAAGCCCTTGCTTACGTGATTCTAGAGCACCCGTAAACCGAGTAGAGGTTTCTTGCGTACGAGTAAGGCTATCGGTTACGAAGGCGCGCGTAGACTGTATGAGTTTGTTAATTTCGTCAGCAATTTCTAGTGTTTCACGAACCTTGCCTAAACATTCCTGTACATCTTGCGAAGTGAACGGTGGGCATAAGTCAACAGCTATCATACTCCGACGAGTAGCTATTTCTTCAGCGGTGTACTGGCGAGGCTGCAGCTCGGGGCTGAGCTGTACGACAGGTATTTCTATAGTGTCATCGGCCGCGGGTGTTCGGTGAGTTTCGGGCGATGTTGCTTGTGTAACACTGCTCATGGCTGGGCC
>JBATSO010000066.1:0-53080 GCA_049293335.1 Saccharimonadales bacterium (SeqCode) | reverse complement strand
TGGGTATACTTTCGACCATATTCATCAATTTTATAAATTCCTTTTGGAATTGATTCAAGGAACTTTGATTCGGCATGCGCTGCATCTCTTGCATACGCTAAACAATATTCACTAGAAACAGACACATATCTTGCATTCTTCCTACCCTTTGGATTGTTTTCTATAATGAGGTTGCCTATAAAGTTACCTTCACCAAAAACCTCGTCGCAGAGACCTTTCAGACGAGACTGCTCATTGTCATCAATTGAAATAAATATCACCCCGTCATCTGTCAGCAAATCTCGCGCCACAATCAGCCGCTCCTGCATCATACTCAGCCAGTCACTGTGGTAGCGGCCGTTGGTCTCGGTGTTTTTGACTAGCTTGCCGCCATTTTCGTCGTCGCGCACGCCCAGCTCTTCTTCGTACTCGGCTTTATCTGCGGCAAAGTTGTCTTTGTATATGAAGTCTTTGCCCGTGTTGTACGGCGGGTCGATGTAGATCATCTTTACCTTGCCCAGGTAGCTCTCCTGCAGCACCTTGAGCACCTCGAAGTTATCGCCCTCGATAAATACATTTTGCGTGGTGTCGAAATCGACGCTGTCCTCGCGCACCGGCCGCAGCGTCTTGGTAGTCGGCGTATTGGCCTTAAGTATACTCGCGCGCTTGCCCGGCCAATCTAGGCGAAACCGCTCGCGGTCACCCTCGACCAGCTCGTCACTCAGGTGCTGTCGTAGTAGGTCGAAGTCCACTGCTTTCTTAGTATTGCCCTGCTCGTCCTTCACTTCCGTCACCACACCCGGAAACAACTGCCCAATCTTCTCTACATTCCCACCCAAAATATCCCTACTATGCAAATCAAGTTTATCCATATTACCTCTTATTGTACTACAGATGTAGCTATACGCGAGATGAAGGATATCGTATACTAATAAGTGGTTATGCTTGCGTAGCTGAAAGAAGTAGTCAAAAATAGGAGGGATTTATGACAACGGATACAGTTGCAGAAAAAGCTCAAGATGTATTGAAGAAAAATAATATCACCTCTCCTTTCGTGAATGTTTTTGAGATTGCCGAGCGTGAAGGACTAAAAATTGAATATCGTGTATTTCCGAACGGCAATTCTGATATCTCCGGGTTTCTTATAGCTGAAGATAAGACGATTTATCTTAATGTTGAAAATTCCCCTGAGCGACAGGCATATACTGTAGCGCATGAACTTGGGCATTACTTGCTGGGACATGAACCTGATAAATACGGTGTGCTACGACGTGCAAATGATTATGAGAATGCCAGTAAGTCACAGGAAGAGAAAGATGCTGACCGTTTCGCTGCAAACCTGCTCATGCCAGAAAAAATGATTCGTGATGAATTAAAACGACATCCATTCTTAAAAGATGCTCCACAAATACTTGCATCAAAATTTGGGGTGTCAGTAAGCGCAATGAAATATAGGCTTATAAATCTTGGTTTTATGGAAAAGTATTATGGTTAATCATTCTCGAAGTCCAGAAAGTTCATCTTTAAAAAGGGATGAGCGACAGGTACTGCTTGAGTCTTCTCAACAACCCGCACGATATCAATCCTCTGAAGAAATTACCGCGAAGGTTGAGCGAAAGCTACTGAGGGCTACAACTTATGCAGAGATGGAAATTATCGAGCTTCAGAGTAGGATTGAGCATCGTGAGCTATGGAGTAAAGCTCTTTTAGGACTTGTGGGGTTAATCATTCTTTCAGATATAGCAATCATTTTCTTTACTGGATTAGGCTGGATGAAGTTCAATAACGAAAATACAATCCCTATTTTCATTGGAAGCAATCTACTACAAATATTTACACTTAGCATATTAGTGGTTAAGTACTTATTCCCTACATCGAAGGACGCTAACAATAAAAGCTAGTCTGTTTTCTCCTGTGAGGCGACATCGTCTTGCGTGCTTCTCTCAGAAAAATTTAGTATTAAAATAATGCCCTATAATCCGCCACAGTTAGTGCTAACGGTGTAGCGCCCATGGCGTGCTCTAGGATATCTTTGTCGCTAGTCAGAATGATTGCATCGTGCTGGATAGCGAGCTGCATGATATCGACATCGTTGACGTCGCGCACTACGGCATCGTGCGGCTCATAAGACTCCGCAAATTCTTCAAGTGTCTGGCGCATGAGTCGCTGCATTTTTTGTGGTGTTTTCGGGATAGTATCTCTCGCAAAATCCAGAAACTCCTCGATGATATAGTCCGAGAGGATCATCTGCTGGTTGTTTGCGGCATGCAGCAGCACTTCTCTGGCCTCACCGCCAAAAAAGAATGCGCTAACTAGCACGCTCGTATCGACAACGATTCGATACCGACTACTCTTGGGGTTGGACGAACCAGCGGTCCGATGCACGGCGGCGTTTTGTAAGCTCATCAGTAGCTTCTTCCGCTGTGCTGAACTGACTTTGGGCACCGATTTTTTTGCCTTCATTGAACAAATACTCCCATTGTTGTTCGTTTCGGAGGTATTGCAGCGCGGCGGCACGCAGAAAATCACTGCGGCTACCAAACTGCTCCTTGGCCTTGGCATCTACCTGTGCCAATAGCGCCTTCGGAAACGAGACGTTAAACGTTTGTGTGGTTGCTTTCATCGCTTGATTCCTTCCGCGCACGTAGACGTTCGTTTATACCGTGCGTATTACATTTATACGATGTTGCTATGTATTGTATGGAAATTGTATGAGAAAGTCAACATTCTCGTGTTATTACCCTACCTTGTGTGACTCGTGCGACACAATGCTACACTAGAAGGGTGACGCAAAACCTGCGCCACCCAACCAGATCGCTAGGAATGCTTCCGCTCAACAGAACGCAAACCTGGCGATTTTACTTTGTATGGCACTCAGTGCAGTAGTAACAACCATCGATATCCCACGATGGATACAACAACTCAGCTTTTGCGATTGCCGTAACACATCCAGGATGCTCGCCAAGATTGATTTGGTTTCCAGGTTCTGGAAACGTACGGCTGGCGCAATGTGTTTCTACATCATGGACTTCATGATGACCATCATATTCCTGACTATTTAAAACAAACGTATGCATATGACACTCCTCCCCTTTCTGGCCATTTCTATACCCTCCGCATGACCTTATCGCGTTGTGCGTTTCCTGGGTCCACCGACCTTATTGTTTCCTAGTAGTCACTATACGCCTGTCAACTCAAGGTTTAAAATTATAATTTACAACAGCAACGTTTTTTGTCATATATGCTACAATGGCAGCATGACAAAAGAATTAACACCTCTACAGGCAGATATACTGCGGCTCGCGCAGACACGTGATTTATCGAAAATGACCTACCGTGAAATGGCAAAGGCAATCGACATAAAGCACCCCTATTCTGTGCAACAAGCAATGGTTAGATTAATCGACAAAGGCTTATTGATGAAAAACAAAAAGACAGGCACTATCCTATCTACAGAAAATAATGGTTCCCGTACGCCTCTCCTGAGCATACCTGTGCTGGGCAGAGTTAGCTGCGGCCCCGCTGCCGAATTAGCCGTAGACTATCCCTCAAACTTTGTCTCGGTCAGTCCAAGCGTAGCTCGGATACGCAAGCCGGAGATTACTTTTGCACTCGTGGCAAGCGGCGACTCTATGTCGGCAGCGAATATAAATGGCAAGACCGTAGATGATGGAGACTACGTGATAATAGAGAAAAGACAATGGGGTGAAGCGTCTGATGGTGACTACGTAGTCTCGCGCTTTAATGAGTTAAACAACCTCAAGAAAATTCGCGTAGACCGCGCGCATAACCGAATTGTACTACTCTCCGAATCTGTCGAAGAACAACCTCCAATTATCATTGCAGCCGAGGATATTGATTACTACGGCATAGAGGGGATAGCAATAGATGTAGTGAAAGGGCTTCCAGATGAGCGATGAATTTGCAAAAATAGCCATTTTTCAACGTAAAGAAATACGTAAGCAGCTGCATAATGGTGAATGGTGGTTTGTAATTGTAGACGTAGTTGCCGCACTCACTGATTCGAACAACCCGACTCAATATTTGCGCAATATACGTAATCGCGACGAAGAGCTATCTAACCTCTTCGAACCTGTGGAAAAAGGGGTAGTTCAAATTGAACCCCCCCTTGCCCTCGCCTTCGATACACCAGGCGGGAAGCAAAAATTACTGTCATGGAATACGGAGGGTATCTTCCGCCTGGTGCAGTCGATTCCAAGTAGAAAAGCCGAGCCGTTCAAGCGCTGGTTAGCGCGCGTCGGATACGAGCGAGTGCAGGAAATTGAGAACCCCGAGCTTGCACTCAAGCGCATGAAAATGACCTACCGCCTCAAAGGCTACCCGGAGGAGTGGATCGAGCGCCGAGCACAAGGCATGGAAGTTCGCAATGAACTGACGGACGAGTGGCACAAACGAGGTGTCGAAAAAGACCAAGATTACGCCATACTCACCGCGGAGATATCCAAAGCAGCACTCGGAGTGACTCCGAGCGAGCACAAAAAGCTCAAAGGTATCAAGCGCGAAAACTTACGCGACCACATGTCTATGCTAGAGCTACTATTTACCCAACTTGGCGAAGCCGCCACTACCGAGATTGCGCGCAACGATGACGTTCATGGCATGACCGGCAACAAAGATGCCGCAAGGCGTGGAGGCGGCGTTGCCGGTACGGCGCGCAAGCAACTAGAAGATGAGACTGGCAGCAAAGTCGTCACGAAACGCAATTTCTTGCCCAAGACAACTCGCAAGAAACTCGATAACTAAAGACTTTCCAGCGCGCGCTTCTTTTGCTGCAGCTGAATATTGAGGTCTACTTTCCTGCTAAACTGCCTCTCGCTACGAATTTTATTTTCTAGCGCTGCAATTTCTTTTTGCAACTGCTCGCGCGTGGTATTGGTGGCGACGATGTCGTCAAATGAAGCATCTGTGGGTAGCTCGACGGCATCATCAACAAGAATCAATTGTGTGATAATGCGCTGGTAAACCGCCTCAAGGCTAGTACCTGCAAGCGCGAGCTGCGGCAGTTGGTTCCACTCGGTTTTGTAGTAGTGCCGCCTGGTGTCGAGTTTGTGCTGCACGACATAGCAGGTAAAAGTCTCATGAGTTAGCGCGAAAAGTATCGGGTACGGTATCGACTTGTCGATGAGTTGCAGGGCTCTCATGGGCATCTGCTTTTGCTTGAGTTCTACATGGAAAATTTGAATCTCACGCACCTTGTCGTCGGCGGGGATATTGAGTGTACTTTCGGCTAGCTTATACCGCCAGGTTATGCGGCCGATAATATTCGTGAATTCATCGCGAACCATTGTAGAGACTTTTGCGCGTTCATAAAATTTGGTTTTTGGCACGATTCGGTCGACCTGTGCCGATCCGGGCAAGTCAAACACTACCGTACCACCATAAATGTCACCAACTCGAAATCTTTGAGCCCCTGTAGCCGCTCCGAGGCAGCAGTGGTACCGCCCGCGCTAAACAAACTGTCTAGGTCCGACTCTTCTTTGACATCGATAATCGAGCCAATGGCTTTGGTAAGCAAGTCCGAGTACTTTTCCATGTATTTACCGTCATTGGTTTCTTCGTTGAACTGCTCATAGAGCTCGCGGATTGGCTCGACTTCGTTACGCGCGATGGCGCGCAAAGTATCGAGTGTTTTCTTGATACGCAGGTGGTCAGAAATAATCTGCCCATCGTCACTGATATACACGAGGTAAAACGGATGCAGCTGGTTGGTATTGTCGATATTTACCGTCTCGTTGATATTGCGCAGCACGTAAATCACTCCAGGGTCGGCGCCAATCTCGTAGCGCTTCGGCGCGATGGCGTGCATGCCAGATGGTGTGTCGCGGTAGTCTTCACCCTCTTTTATCTTCGTCACGAGGTCCATGCGAAAATCATTGAGTCCGAGATCGGTAATCGATACGCCGGTGTCCATGTCTTCGATATCGACAACTTCGTTCTGTAGCCGCTCGAGTTGCTGCTTGCGAAACGCCAGGTCAGACGATTCGTTCGTCAATACGTTGTCCTCGCCTGTCGCCGACATGTCGACGATCATCATGCGGTCTTCAACGCGCGACTTCAGGTTAATATAATCGTCGAGCGAAATTTGCGGCCAAAAATTCACTAGCTGTATACAGCTATTTTGCGAGCCGATACGGTCAATCCGCCCGAAGCGCTGGATGATACGCACGGGGTTCCAGTGGATATCGTAGTTGATGAGCGTGTCGCAGTCTTGCAAGTTCTGGCCTTCGGATATACAATCAGTCGCTATCAATATATCAATCTCTGGCGTACTATCATATCGTTCGCTGCGATTTTTCGAAAGCGGCGAAAAGTTGATGAGCAAATTGTTAAATTGTGTGCTGATGGTAAGGTTTGTTTTGTTGTCCGAACCGGTAATCATGGCGGAGTATAGACCTTGTTCCTGTCGAGCCCATTCAGCAATATTTTGGTACAGATAGTTCGCGGTGTCGGCAAAAGCCGAAAAGATAATAACCTTCTTGTTATTTTCGTTGATTGGCTGCTGTAGCTTGCTGACTATCTGGCGTTTGAGGTCTTGAAGCTTCGTGTCATGTTCAGGCGTCACGCGGTGTAGTTGTGCGAGAAGCGCCTGCGCAATATCGAGGTCTTGCTGTAAATCTGCCTTCCAACTGAGCGTGTCGATATCGGCGATATTGATCTGAACTTTCTGGCCGATAGAATGGGAGAAGTCTTCATCAAACACAATTTCTTCGTCGTAGGCTTCGCTGTCGAAATCGGCATCGCGCATAACCGTGCCTGTCGCTGATGTGTTTTCGCCAGATGCTTCGAATGCTTGTATGGCTGCGAGGTTTTTCTCGATATTGCCGGCAAACTTCGTGAGGGTAAGCCGAAATGAGTCAACCGAGCTTTCGAGGCGTTTTAGGAAGTTGACCCGCATTAATTTCTTGAGCGTATTCTCGCGGCTGCTTTGTGTGAAGGTTGTATTGCTAACATCTGTGTCATATAACTGCGCGTATATACCGACTTTGTCTGGCAAAATGTACTGGGTCGGGGCATACACAGACAAGTTAAGATTCGT
The DNA here is from genome assembly GCA_049293335.1 of Saccharimonadales bacterium (SeqCode). GTDB lineage: Bacteria > Patescibacteriota > Saccharimonadia > Saccharimonadales > UBA4665 > JAGXIT01. The sequence goes on along the minus strand of JBATSO010000066.1, from coordinate 46,044 downwards.
GAGCTTGTCGTATAAATCCTTCACTGTCGGGAAGTTGGGCAGGTCGGTAATCTCGCTCCTGATAGTAATCGGCTTGAGCCGCGTCGGGAACGTGCCGATATCGGCTTGGTTGTAGTAGCGTGCGATGTGCTTGCGACTGCGTGATATGGTGATGCCATCGAGCAGCTTGAAGAAGTCGTAGTTGCTGCTGAGACGTTGTAGCAGTTCGGCACTAGTGCGCTCATCTGCGGGCAGTTTGGACCATTCGTTAAATGTTTTTTGGGCTTGCTGGAGGATGAAATTGATCGACTTTCTGGTGTCGAGTTTCTCGTCTATTTCGTCAGTATGCCCTTCGTAGGCAAGTGCAAGTTGGTTTTTGAGGTCGGTGAATCGATTATTGACAGGGGTAGCCGAGAGCATGAGTACTTTTGTCTGCACGCCAGCACGCATGACATGATTGAGTAGGCGCTGATAACGCGTTTCTTTCTCGCCGCTTGGTGAATTGTTGTTGCGAAAGTTGTGCGACTCATCGATCACCACTAGGTCGTAATTGCCCCAGTTGATACGTGACAAGTCCATGCCATTCGAAAAACCTGTCTCGCGCTGGAGGTCGGTATGGTACAGCACATCGTAGTTGAACCGGTCTTCTATCAGGGGATTATCTTCGTAATTATTGAGGAACGTCTGCCAGTTGTCGCCGAGTTTTTTTGGGCAGAGCACAAGGATGCTCTTATTGCGTTCTTGATAGTACTTGATAACTCCCAGGGCCGAAAATGTTTTACCGAGCCCCACGCTATCAGCTAAGATACAGCCGTTGTGTCGCTCTAGTTTATTGATGACCCCAAGCACGGCATCGCGCTGAAAGTCGTACAACATGCTCCAGACTTTTGACTGGCGAAAGCCTGTTTTTTCGTTTGCCAGCTCGTCTTCAGTGATATCCTCCAAAAACTCATCGAAGATATTGAATAACGTCAGGTAGTACACAAAAGACGGTGAGTTTTCACGGTACAGGTTTGCGATAAACTCGCTCACTTCTTCAGTGACATCATCGAGTGCAGCTGTGTCATTCCATACGTCATCAAATTGCTGAATTGCCTGTTTGGCCATGGGCTGATCGGGCACCTTGATAATCTGCCGCAGCATCGAGTTGTCGCTCTCAAACCCAAGACCTGCACTACTGAACTCATCGATACCGTTATAGAAAAAAGCATTATCGGGGTATTCTATAATCGTCTGCGGCTGCAGGTAGCGCTGGCTGGTGTTTGTTTTGAAACGAGCTTTTTGTTCTATCCAGCGCTGCGTTTCTTTGGCGACCGCTCTGCCCTTTAGCTCGTTCTTGAGGTTTATTTCAAATTCAGTGCCGGCGATAGAGCGCTCAGACGGAAACCGAATTGAAAACTGGCGTTTTTGCTTAGATTCCTTGGCTTCTTTCAAAAATGTTGGGGTCGAGTAAATGAAATGAAAGCTATCGATTTGCTTAAGTTGCTTTTTGAGCGCTTCAAATCCATAGATAGAAAATATATTCGCTGAGACGCGCAGCTTTGCGTCATGCGTGATACTCTTTTGTAAATCTTCGCCGACTTTTCGCGTTTTGTTATCAAAAAAGTTATCCATTTGTTGTTTATTATACGTTATGCGGTAACAATTGCGTAGCTGCTTGTGGTGACAATGATGTGTGAGGTGAAGTCGATACCGAGCATGCTTGCAGCAGCTTGTAGACGGCGGGTGACCGCTGTGTCTGCTTGCGATGGTTCGAGGCTCCCGCTCGGGTGATTGTGCGCCACTATAATGCTAGCTGCGCGGTCAGTGATGGCGTCGGCGAAGACTTCGCGCGGGTGCACGAGGCTGGCGGTTAGCGTGCCGATAGTGATGATGCGCTTGGCGAGGAGCCGATTGGCGCCGTCGAGCGTGAGGCAGACGAAGTATTCCTGTTTCTTGTCGCGGATATCGCTCAGCTGAGCCACGGCTTTCTCTGGTGTGTCGATGATGGGCCGCTCAGACACTTCGAATTGCCGACGCCATAGCTCAAAAGCCGCCATGAACTGTGTTGTTTTGGCGATAGCCATGCCCTTGATGCTCATGAGGTCGTCGTAGGTGAGCTCGCTACCTTTTTCTGCTATCAGCTTTTTTACATCTCGGGCAATTTTGGTTACATCTGCGCCACCAACGCCACTGCCGATAATCGCCATTAAGAGCTCTAGATCACTTAGTTTGCCAGCGCCGTATTTGGCGAGCTTTTCGCGGGGGCGGTCTTCTTTGCTTCGGTCAGACATTTTCATACCTTTACTATACCCTCGCCTCTCACTACTCCAAACCATGAGCTCGATGCAAGTAAATGAATTCTAAGCCATGAGGTACTGATTACAACTGAAGCATAATCATAGATTGCTGCTTGATGAGTTTGCTACATCCTATCGATCAGGGCGTCGGCGGCTTTTTTGGCATCTTCTAGGGTGCCTTTGCCGTAGTTGCCCATGGTGTAGTTGCTGACGTAGTAGGCATTGTCATTTTTGTGAATGACGAGATAGGTATTGCCTGGGTCCCAGTAGGCGGCGTCGCCGTAACCACTGACGTCTTGGGCCTCTGGGATTTTGTCTTTGCCGAACTGATCATTCGTTTGCTCAACGCCAGCTTTGCTCTGTGCAGCCTTGACTATAATGCTCACCATACGTGTGTCGTTGAGGGTTTTGCCTGCTGTCTGTTCTTCAGTGTAGGCGCAGCTAGTTACGGCCCTGTCTTGGCTGGTGGTTGGTGATTTGCTTGGGTCATCCGAGTCCTGAGCACTGCCCATGATCTTGATGGCAATCTCTTTGGTTAAAATGTCACAGGCTCGTTTGTCTTTGCCACGTGCGCTGCCCGATGCTTGGCTGCTGCTGGTTTTGGCCGAAGACGACTTAGAGTCCGACTTGTCTGACGATTTATTCATGCTCACCAGCACGACCCCGCCCGCTAGTATAATAACCGCGGCAATCGCCGCTAAAGTTTTATTGTTCATACACCCTATGCCCCCTTACAGTTAGTAACTTCTAAAAAGATTTAAGAGAAATTTTCAAAATATTACAGTAAGATTTTTTACTAAAACTGAGAATTAGCATACAAAAGCCTGAAGTAGCCCATATTTTATTCGGGACGCGAAACGTAAGAAACGTAAGGGTTGTCTTTTATATAGAACCGTCTTAGCTCGTTTTTGGCTTTCGAAATACCGATGCGTTTTGCCGAAACAATTGCTTCGTGTGGCGCAAGACTGCCTGCTTTTAAAACTAGTGGCTGCATGCGTAAATTATGCCCGTTCATTGAAAGGTCTATAGCGAGGGCCTGGCATAGCTTGCCTGGGCCATTCGAAACATTTTTGCCAGTTATTCCGCCGCGGTTTTCAGCCATCTGGCGCTCGCCAGCGAGTGGCTCGACTGCCCGAATAAGCACGCCCGCACCGTAGCCCTCTGGTCCACACACAACATTGCAACAATAGTGCATGCCGTAAGTAAAATACACGTACAAATGGCCGGCTGGCCCAAACATGACGGCGCTGCGGTTTTTCTTGCCGCCGTGCGCATGACTAGCCTCGTCCTCTTGGTCATACGCCTCGGTTTCAACAATTCGAACGGCAATAGTGTGGCCGCCAATCTGGCGCTCTAGTATGCAACCGAGCAGCTTTGGGCCGACTTCTTCGGCTGGTTGCGTAAGAAAATCTAGCGTCATACTTCTACTATACCCTGTTGCTATACTAACTCTATGCAAACCATTGATTTTTACTTTGACCCATGTTGTCCATTTTGCTGGATTACTAGTCGGTGGCTACTACAGGTGAGCGCTCACCGCGAGATTGACATGAGCTGGCGACAATTTAGCCTGGCGCTGAAAAATAATGAACTTGCCGTGCGTGAGAATGAGTCTAAGTACGCCAGCACTCACCGCGCTGGCCACAGGGTGCAGCGTGTGATTGCGGCCGCCGCCCAGCACCACCCCGAAAAAATGCTCGAACTTTATACGAGCTTTGGTGTCAAATTCCACATTGCTGGTCTGCCCTTCGACGACACAATGATAGCGACTGTGCTGAACGAATTGCAGTTGCCAACTGAGCTTGCCAGCGCGGCCGACGACACATCGTACGACGCAAGTTTAAAAGATTCACTGCAAGCCGCGCTTAAAGTTGTAGGCAACGATGTGGGCGTGCCGCTCATCATTTTCACACTGGCAGATGGTACGCAGCAAGGCTACTTTGGTCCTGTGCTAAACGAGCTACCCGCGCTCGAAGAAAGCCTGCAAATTTGGGATGGCCTGGCAGCGCTCGCTACTGCCAAAAGTTTCTACGAACTCAAACGCACCCGCCCCACCGGCCAGCCAGACGTATTCACCACCGCCCGCTGTTAATTTGGTAATTTTGTAGCTGAACGTACTATTAAGGAACCAATTTTTCTTCTAAAACTTTTATATGTAAAAAGTCTTTTTTGACTAAGTATGTTTGAACTTGTTTACTCCAACCAGTTGCCACAAAAACACCTACGACTATAAATAAAACAGCTAAACTTCGCTGAAACCACCCCCTTGGGTTACTGGCCCATTTTACTCGATCTATCAGCTTGCGTCCAAGTAGCGCTATGGCCAGCAAGGTCGTTGTAACTCCTAGAACATAAAATGCCAAATATAACATGCCCTGTATTGTGTTTGTAGGTAACACTGTTGCCAGGACCCACGCATACGTTGGGCTGCAACTGTTGAACACAGGTCCAAGTGCGGCGCCAATAAGGACTGCCGACAACATGCCATTTTCTTGTTTGTAAGCTTTACTAAGTAACCCCTGTGAGCGGTGCTCAACCCCTAAGTGGCCAATTATATAAACCCACAGACCTGGAAACAACATAAAAAAGCCTAAAATAATTACTAAAACGCCAGATGTTATAGCCCACACTCTGGGCTCAACGCCAATAAGTGCAGTAGAAACTTTAAGCAATAACGTAAAAAGTATGAGCGAAATGCCAAGACTGGCGGTAATGATATATGGTCGCCGCCTGTCTTTTTTGTCGGCACTGACGCTGCCGCCCAATACAATGGGCAGCAATGGCAACATGCAGGGCGCAAACACCGTAAGAAAACCTGCAACGTAAGAAAGCAGCAGTGTCATAAGCATGTGGTTTAGATAGCTATGCCGTTAAGTGCTTTTTGGAATGAGGTTGCCGACCATTGTGCAGTTTCGTTCCCATCGTTGTCTACCTGCACAAAAGTGTATTGGTTGGTAACGCCATATTTTTTTCTAAGGTCGGTTGAGCTGTCAAAATCAGTTTTTATGATAGTTACGGCCGCGGGTATTTTGGTTATGCCGGCCTTTATTTCGGTATCAATAGCTTGACAAACAGAACACCAGGTTGCATGAAAAAAATAGACTTTTTTCGATTCTGCATACATTTGGGTATTTTTCGTATAGTCAGCTAGTGTTACATACGAGCCATGGGAAGCCATTTGGGCTTGATCATGGTTCATAGCACTGCTCGTTGTGTCTTGCGGTTCAGGTTGTTTCGGCGCTGGCCTGGTAGGTGTTTGATTGCTGACGATTGTGTTTGGTTGGTCTTTGTCGCTCTTGTGTGTGGTTGAAAACGCCAGTACAGCACCTGTGACCAGTAGTAAGCCTGTAAAAACACCGATTATTATTGCAGATTTTTTATTCATACTATTCCTTTGTGTCGTTATGTATTAACGCCTAAAAAACTCCATTAATAATACCAGAGCCAATGAAGTAGTTACTATGCTCTGTTTTTTCAATCTCCGTTTGGGCTATAAACATCCAAGTTTGTAGTCCAAATCCAAATAAAAAGCCCTGTACAGTTATGTGATGGACTCGATTATCTAGTTTTGTACTCACAACGATAGAGGAAGCTTTTTAAAAAAAGATATCCCGTAAACCATCAGGTCGCTGGTTTGAAGCCAGAAACAAAAGTAGCGGCGTTAGTTCTAGTAGCTCCTGAAGTGCTATGAAGCGGCGCTTACGAAAGTTGTATGGTTATATTAGCACCAAGCGCACTAACCTCGTCTTAGAGGAATAGATAGCAAAGCATAACAACCCTGTATTATTGGTTGATTGTGCCCCTGCTAGCTTAATAGTATCATGCGAGTGAATATGTTAAATTACTTATTATGAATGATATCTATCGCGCGCCTCATCAAACAGAACCCCGTCTTCCTGTCTTTCCAGAAGAAGATTTGCAGTCTTTTATAGAAAAATATCGAGCTGAATTCGAATCTATTATCGACTTTATGGATCTTTCCTCTCTGAGAGGTGGATATAGCGTTGCGGTTGTACAAGGCGAAAGTCAGGGTGCTTTGTTCGGAGCTAGTTTACAGACAGAGGTACAGAAAAAATTGGACGTAGGGACAACATTTTTTTACCCAAAAGACAGCAGAGAAACTACTGATTTTCGAGCGGGCATGTCTCAGTGGGGAGAAGGCGTTCACGTAGTTGATCTCAGCAACATGCCTTACAGCAGTCAGGACGAACAAAAACCTGTGGATAGTTTTCTTTCGTATATAAATATTATGCGATCAACTTTTGTGGCTAGTGCAGGATATAAGATGCTTGTTATGACCAGCGATATGTATGAAGCTTTTGCTCAGTGCGCGGACCTTTGGTCATGTAGAGGCTACGTGGCTCGGTTTGATTCAGTCGATTCGAATCCTGACGCTAGCTAAACTTAGAGACTTTGCCTTAGATTTTAGTGGTATATATGATATGAAAATGACATGCACTGCATAGGCTTCATTCATGATACCTACCGATATTTGGTCTTGTGATTTGCTGACCAGTTTTACACACGCTTCCACGATATTCGGTGTATGAAAGCCTTCTGAGCATAGAACAAACTTCATTTTTTGCTACGTACCTCATTTAAAGCAGCCTCAAACCTATCCCATCCTTTGTCTTCAATTTCTATAACACCATCAGCTTCAAACTTTTCGCGTCGTTTTGCACCTCGGTAGCCTGGTACACGTACAGGTTGGCTTGGGTCTATCGGCTCAACAGCCAAAATGTCCTCAGCCAATTTAGTGGTAGATGCCTTAAAGTTGGTAATCTCACCAAAAGCGGCTGGGTCAATCACGATAATAAGCGTTCCTATGTAGCGTTGGCTATCTAGCGGCTGGTCTAAGCCACTTTTACCCCTCACTAGACTACCGCTTAGAACATCTATCAAAAGGTTGATGCCAAAACCTTTAAATCCGCCAAACGGTAGCACGGCGCATGCAATTTGTGGGTCAGTGGTTATATTGCCTTGTTTATCAACATACGCATTGTCAGGTAACTTCTCGCCGCTTTCTTTGGACTGTTTAATCCGACCGTAGGCGTGCATTGCAGTAGCTGCATCAAATACGATTGGATACTTATTTGTTGGTATCCCATAAGCAATCGGGTTAGTGCCCGTAACATCTGTTTTGCCACCAAATGGTGTAACCCCTTGTGGTCCGCCGTTCTCAACTATGATTGCAATACAGTCTTGTGCTGCTACACGTCGGCAAAATACGTCAAAAAAGTCATTGTAGGTGCTGTCGTAAATGCCAAGTGCGTAGATGCCTTGCTCTTTAGCCTTGGCAATAACCTCATCCAGATAGTCAGCCGTGATAAGCGGTGCAAGCCGACCATTACCTTTAACTAGTTTTGCGGCTGGCTTTGTGACGACAACTTCTGCTTTGTTGTCGCCAGCATTTTTCATTAAGCGGGATTGTTTACTTGGCAGTTCGCCAACGGCACTAAACTGATTGCCAACTAACTCTTGCTCAACCACAAGCTCTGTAAAGGTATCGGCGTCCTTTTTCGTAAAACCACTGCTTACTAAAAATTCCGCAACTTTAACTTTTAAGTCATCGATTTTTACTTTCATTTTTTATGCTCCGTGAACTTCATTTAATCTTCCTTTCTATAACGTCTTAATTTCGCCCGCCAATCCAAATTGCTTTTAAAATGCCTTTTTTATCCCAGGCACGTAGCGCATTAGTGTGAACTTGCAGTAGTTCACTTGCTTGTTTAGGGGTAGTAGTTCGGGTAATTCCTGTGACATATTTAATCACTCCTGATAACAGTATTATACAGCTATACGAAGACCGCCTAGACGAACGTATTACTACGCTTGACTATGACAAATACGTAACTAGGTACAAAGAGAAAAGGAAGAATTAGCCCAAAACGCTCGTAGTATCTTCTAAAGTTCGTAACCTGCTCAAAAGAACAAAATCTTGAAGGCTCTACTTGCGAACTGCAAAATCAATCAAAAAAGGCTTCAACTCAATCTGTTGAAACCTTTCTCGGTACTTATTGACAGCACTCTTTCACAAAATTGGCTCCGGCTGCTGGGCTCGAACCAGCGACATCCTCGTTAACAGCGAGGCGCTCTACCACTGAGCTAAGCCGGATTAGCTGCTCCGAGTCTCTTCCCAAATAACCAGGGAACAGCCACGGAGCATATTTAGATATAAGGTGCCTATTTTTCCGCACGAAGCGGAGTTAAATACAGAAAGTATTCTATCTGTTTCGCTGCGCCGTGTAAAGGGGTTCTGCTACTCGCCTATCAAAACTGTTTCGCCGCCAACGTGTCGGGCAAAAAAACTATCGTGCGAAATGTAAATAACAGCGCCGTGGTAATTGGCTAGCGCGTCTTCGAGCTCTTCGATGCTGGGCAGGTCGAGGTGGTTGGTTGGTTCGTCGAGCAGTAAAATACTCGGTTGGCCGGCTAGCATACGTATCAGTTGCAGGCGAGCCTTTTGGCCGCCACTCAGGTTGCCGACCAGCATAGCGCCATCGGTGATCGGGTCAAACAAATATTCGCCCAGTAGCTGCTGAACTTTCTGTTCATTAACAGGCAAGTCGCGCTCTTGGTAGGCCGTTAAAATTGCCTGCTGCAACGTCATAGGTAAATATTCGGCGGTAATCTCTTGCTCGTACAGGCCAAGCGACAGGTCTTTTTCGGCGCCCAGCGTACCCGCAAACAATGTTGATGTGAGCGAGGTGTTTTCCACGCGGGCCATGATGGCGTTCATAAGCGTCGTTTTGCCGGCGCCGTTGCGACCATGCAAGCGCAGTCGCTCGCCTTCGCGCACGGTAAAACTTATGCCATCAAACAGGGGTAGTTCGTAGCCCAGGCTAAGTTCGTGGGCTTGTACTAGCATGCGGCTGGAACGGGTTGCGGCGGTGCGGGTGTCTAGCCGAATGTTGCGGGCTTTGTATTTTTGGTAGGCAGCGGTCATTTTGGGGTCAAGCTGTTCGGCGTTGTCGCGGTCAATCCAGAACGATGGTTTTTCGGCGCCCGAAAGCTTTTCGAGCTCGGTGGCGGCCTTTTCTTCCTGCGACTTAAAGCGTTTTATGGTGCCTGGGTCGCGCGATTTTTCTTTCAGGCGGCGAAACCGAATAACATCGGCCGTCAGGTTTTGTATGCGCCGTTGAATGAGGTCGTATTCGTTTACCTGCGAGGTAATTTGCCCGCGGTTAACGCGCAGATAGTGTTCGTAATTACCCCTAAAAATGTAGGCGCGGCCATTGCGAATTTCGATTATACGGTCGACCTCGGCCAGCACATCTCGGTCGTGGGTAATAACCACCACGGCTTCTCGGGCGGCGCCTAGCCAGGTTATGAACGCTTGTTTTGCGACGTAGTCCATGTGGTTGGTTGGCTCGTCTATAAGCGCTACGTCGCCCTTTGAACGCTGTACTTTTATAAGCTCGACCATGCGTTTTTGACCGCCGCTTAGTTCGCTCATGGGTGAACTGAGTTTATCAGCCGAGAGTTGGTATGCCTCCAGTGCCTGCCCCAGTTCGTCTTCGACCTGGAAATAGCCGAGCTGGGTAAAACGCTCTAGTGCATCGCTGTAGCGTTGTAGTTTGGCGGTGTCGTCGCCCATGTGCGCAGGGTAGCTCGAAATAATGTGATGCAAGCGGGCAAATTCGGGCAAGTCCCCCTGAATGTACTCGAGCACCGACTTGTCTTCGTGGCCATGGTGCTCTTGCCTGCTAGCAATAATAACGGTGCCGCGTTTGGTGGCAATCTCGCCCTGAAAGTCGGTGTCTTCGCCCGTAATCATATGCAGTAGCGTAGATTTGCCGGTGCCGTTGCGGCCAATAATGCCGAGCTTTTCGCCTGGCTGAATGTCGAACCGCAAGTTGTCGTACAGCACTTTGCTGCCGAAGGACTTTTCGGTTATGTCGACCGAAACAATCATGCTAGTTTTACTTCGCGGCGAATGGTGCGTTCTTCGTCTTTTTTCTTGAGGGCCTGGCGTTTATCGTACTGCTTTTTGCCCGTACCAATGGCTATGCGGAGCTTTATAAATCGCCCGTTGGTTAAGATTTCGAGCGGCACGATGGTGCGACCCTGGGTTTTGGCCTCTATGAGCGCGTTGATTTCGCGGCGTTTGGCCAGTAGCTTACGGGTGCGGGCTTGGTCTGATTCGTCTATTGGTATGCCGCTGCTGCCGTGCACCGTGCCGTTTAGCAAATACAGTTCGTTGTCTTTAACGGTTACATAGGCGCCGCGCAGTTGGCCATGGCCCATGCGTAGGCTTTTGGTTTCGGCGCCCGTTAGTTGTAAACCCACCACCAAAGAATCGCCGAGCGTGTAATCGTGCCGCGCCCGTTTGTTTTGAATAAGCTTTGTTTGGTTAGGTGCGGCCTTTTTATGCCCACGCCTTCCAGCCTTTTTTGCCATACCCCCATTGTACAACAGAGAAAAGGTATTGACAAACATACGAAATAGTATTATGCTGTATGACATGACAAGAATAGATTCATATCCTGGTGCTACCGCAGAGCAACTTGCAGATAGGTTGACCAACAGCGGTGTCGAAATTATGGGCGACTTTACAAGGGCAAGTGAAGCGGGCAGGCTACATCCTGCGCTCGTTGGCAGAGAAATTGGTGATTTAGCTCTTCAGCATGGTTATGACCTCTCGCCGAAAGATGCGTTCAATGCGATTCTACACGCCCCACCTAGGCCTAAAAACCGAAAAGGGGTGCTCTACCCTTTTTTGGGTAACCAAGTTATTACGGTGTCGGTTAGCAATAACACCTTAGAACCTGAAGCACAGGACATATCAGGCCAAAAGTGCCGCCCAGGCGTAGAACTGGTGGTGCCGCCGGCCAGCCTTACCGTAGTTTCCAGCTCGAATACTCATTTGGGACCTCGAGAAGCATCAAACATTCGTCCAGAATTCGAGCCTGGCGTAGGCCCTTTACAGGCTCCGAAATATTATGTGGGAGCGGCGGCCGAGTTCGCTGACATCTGCGCTAAACTCCCAGCCGATTATTCGAAAATTATGCAAAAATTCCCAGGCGTAGAGGGTCCAAAAATTATCGGTAAGATGCCAGTAACAATTCAAAGAGCTGTACTGCTTAAACTTAGCGAAATTACGCTCAATGGCTTAGAACCAGCTTTCGATGAAGCCGTTCAAGCGGGGCTATATGGTCCAGTTGCTCAGGGGCACGGCACCTTTTATAACGCTCTGAAAGCCACCCTCATCACAACTCTTGAGAATAGGCAAAATAGCTTGAAGCTTTTTGGAAAGTTACCAAATGCAGCTTCACTTATAGAACCCGTGAAAGCCGGTATCGCACAAGCGACAGCTACCTTAGAACAGCTCGACAAATATTGTTAGATAGTGATAGCTACTCTTAAAGCCGTGCATGGGTAACTTATAGCCAGAGTACCTTTGATATTATATTTTAAATATGTCATAATAAGCGTATGTCGCTTTTGAAAATACCAGAAATATATTTTGGCCAGCCCCTAGTTATTCCTAGGCCCGATACTGACTTTGGCTATCTGGACCATTTTAAAGAAGTTTTTACACTCGAAATAAGACAGAGAGTACAAGAGCATGTTGGAGAATTGGTCTTGCAAGCAGGGCTAGAGCCCGAAGCAGTGGTTGTAAGTTGTTTTGGTGGCGAAACCGATGCTGCATCGCTGGAGGCCGTAGACGAAAAAAAGCTGGCGGTAGCATCGGAAAGTAAAGTCGACCATAACGGTGATGAAGAGCTGTGGGGGCATTGGGGCGATGATAGTAACGAAGCCAATATAATTGCACGCGACCGGGAGGCGCTACAGGCGCAAATCAATGCTATTGTTGCTAATATGAGCTTCTTATTCGACCAGGGGGAGCTTACAGAAGCTGATATAGCTAGTATGCAGGCGAAAATTGCAGCACTCAGGTGCAAAAAAAATGAGCTGCAAGCTGCACAAGAGGCCGCCAACACGCCAGTCTATTATGCCACTCCCCTTTCAGGCCTAGAAACGGACGACCTAGAAAACAATCCTCTTACATACTTGCCGACGTGGGATGGGGTTGATACCGTAGGCAGGCTTGCGTTGTATAGTGTGGCCGCCCTAAAGGCTACAGGCATTCGTCTGGACGAAAAAAGCCTCGAACAAATACGAATGTTTGGCAAAGGCAACGATATTATGAAAGCATGCATTGGCATAATAAAGTTCGCTATACATAATCCGTTCGCCACTCCCCTTCCATTGGCGCCAGACAACAAACCGTAACGCTTCGGTGTTTCTTACTAACATGGTTTCGTACGGTTATCTTTATGTATGCGCAAAGGTATGACTCTTTAAACATGTACCGTACTGTATAATTTGCATATGAAGATCTCTGTGGTGGCGCACACAAAGTGGATTTGGGTAGCGATGGCGCCAGGGGCGGTTGTAGTTGCTCTTGAGACTTTACTGCGATTTGCGCGGCAACCTCTTGTTTATGATACGGTGGGACAGCAAGTTCTTTCTGAGCAGCTTCTTCGTGGTACGGCGGATGGGGGATACATTGGAGCAACCCATTATTTTTTAAAAATGTTTCTGGTCTATATCCCTTTTGACCTTCTCCGTATATCGCCACGTCTTGGTTTGATACTCATGACAATACTCGTGAACGTAGTTAGCTTCTTGGGGATTGTTCTGCTTGCCCAGCGCTTACTAGCTGTGTTTAAAACAATTCCTCAAAGGCATAATTCTAAGACCCTGAACCAAAAAAAGTTTTATATATCGTTAGGGTTAACAAGTCTACTTTTTGCAGTGTTTTATTCTTCATTATTTTGGATTCAGTTCGCCAATTCACGTAATCTTGAGGTAGTTGGAGCATTTGCAGTGATGGTTCTCGGGGTTGAGTATTTGCAAAAACAGACCTTTAAGCGGGCTGTGGTGCTCGGCATACTGCTTTTGCTGTTAGCATTTTCAGATACGTTACTTTTTGCATGTTCTGTGGTAAGTTTGTTGCTGTTTGGCGTCGCTCTTGCACTGCACCAGATGTGGCGGGTCAAAAACTGGATAATCTCAAAAAGATTCCTCATACCTATCGTAGTGCTAATAGGTACAGCGGCCGGTGCTTACGCTGTAGGAGTATTATTACTTCGTGTAGCTCAGCAGGTCACGGGCATATCAATACTCAGCGCACCTATAAACCCACAGCCATTTACACTTATGACTGCCAAAACAATTATGGTTGCTTTTGTACGGTTGTTTACGAATGCTTGGGCGCCATATCATCTCGTGCAATTGGCGGCCATTGGTGTCGTGGCTCTAATTGTCTGTCTTTTCTTTTACGGTACTATGCAGTCACATCGGCGTTTGATGTTACTCGTTCTTATAGGTAGTGCAGTAACGGTTTGCCTGTATGGTGCCAGTGGTCAGGTGCTAAACGGCGACACCTCCCGATATTTAATTTTTCTAGTTCCACTGTTTGTGGTAATGAGCATGGTAGCTGTAGAGCGGGTCTTTAGCTGGAAATATCCGCTCGTGCTAGGCATACTGTGCGGCATAAGTATTATTGGGGTAGGTTTTCTTTACTATGCACCATCCTTGATAGCAAACAAACCTCAGCAAATGCGTTCACAGTATGGCTTGGTTCAGGCACTACCAGGTGCAAATATTGCTATGGTATATGCCTCGATGGACACGTCTCTTCCCTTGAGCTACCTCTCGCGCGGTACCACTGCTGCTTTACCTGTAGCCTGCAAAGACGCACGTCTTTTAAGAGGTTATTTGTTTTACGGGGCGCGCCAATATACTAACCACGAGGCGGCGATGCGTTTAAGACCGCAGGTCGTGCTATTGGTTGACCCAGGGGGAAATATCGCGAACGCAACGCAAGTATGTAATGAAGCTGCAATACAAACACAGTTCGGAATGCCAACACACCGACAGCCTGTAGCTGGCGGCTATGTTGCACTTTTTTTTGAGACTCAAGACTTTCAGCGTCATTTGCTGCCTAACGACGTGCAACCCACTAAGCCGAATAATGAAAGCCTGTTAGCTCGTTAAAACCCAGCGAACGACCATGTCTTTAATGCGGCGGTATTCTTCTTCGGTGTATTGGGCGTTGGCAATGTAAAACTGCTTGCCTTTTATGTGGCTGCAAAACATCGACTCGTACATGTCGCCGCAATCTTCCATAAACAAACTATTGACGATATTTTTCGACCATATAACCGAAAAGCTGTTTGAACAATTGCGGCTGTCTTCTATACGAGCGCAAAAAGTGTTTTCTTGCGAGCGCTGGCCAGCCACCACAAACTCACAGCTCACCAGGCCATCGGAAAGTAAAATATTTTTAGAATTGTTGATGTCTTGCGAACGGTACACGTTTTCAGAACTGTACACGCCGTCAGACTCACCCACGTTTAGGCTGTCGAGGTGTCGTTCGGTGGCGGTATAGTTAACGTCATTCCAAGCTGCCAGTAGGTCTTGAATAGTATTTATTTCGCGCTTTGGTCGGTTATCCCAGTCTTCGCGTGCCCAGGCATTTTCTACGGTAATAAATTTGGTTGGGTTAGGCGATTGTGTCCAGGTTGGCTGGCCTGTGGTGCTGTCGTTTACCTGAATGGGCAGTCGTACGTCAAAGGCATATTTTTGCCTAAACTGGTCTAGGCTCATGGGGTTTTTAAAGCCAAAAATCTGGCCCACAATGGTGTCGAGTATTTTTTGGGCGGCTGCTTCGTTCATGTTGGTTAGTCCTTCCTCACTTTGTAACGACTTGATGAATGGTGTGATAGTAAGTCACTTAAATTGAATGTTTGTGGTCCAAGTGACGCCATGGGTCCTGGGGTGTTGGGACTTGCAGGAGCAGATGAGGGCTGGGTGTTGGGCTGGAAATGAGCTGCCTGTTCGATGTCGGCGGGGCTTACGCGGTCTTCAGGGTGGAGTTCGTGTATGTCAACAGTGTTTTCAACTACCTCGGGTGTTGGCTCTGCTTCGGCCAAAATGTCGAACGAAGGGCCAAAGTTGGGTGCAGATTCGAACGAGCCACCGCTACTGCCGCCACTGCCGCCGCTATGACTTCCAAAGCCTGGGGGTGAATAATCTGGCTGCGAAGGTGGCTGGCTATGCGGCTGCGGTGGGCCTGCGGCGGGTGTTTGCCAAGAATATTGATTAAGTTCGGGTTGTAATGACTCGGTTTGGGCACTTTTTTCATCGAATTTTGTGGGCATGGCGTTTGGTTTTTGTTTATACGTTTTAAGTGCGGCAGGGTTTGCGGCGTGACCAGAGGACTTTGGCGCGTCTAAGGTACGTGCTTTTACGGTTGGTATAACTTGGCCATTTGCTAGTACTCGTACTAAGCATTCGCGGGGGTGAAGTTCGGTCATGATTTTAACGCGCACATCGGCTTCATCGAGCCCTTTGGCGTGTTCGGTTTCAATAAGTTCTTTTGGTAGTTCAATGTTCATGTTGCCCTCTAGGGCCCGAGCATCTTCCTCAGAAACTTTAAAGGTGTAGTAGTTGTAGGTGTTGGCAAAAATGGCGTCGCGCAGGTCTTTATCTATCTGGCCAAAATACTGCTGGGTCAGCACAACCGTTAGGTTAAATTTGCGGGCTTCAGCCAAAATTGCCGCCAGCGCAGGGTTTTGCACCACCGAAACCTCGTCAATAATAAGCATAACGCGCTGGCCAAAAACCCGTGCCTGAGCCAGCAAGAAAATTTGTTGTATAAGCAAGCCTGCCACTGTTTTTACAACTTTATCACCCATGCTAACCTTGTTTAGTGAAAACACGGTTAAGAAATTGTCTTGAATAGTGTTACTTAAAGACAGTTCGCCTTCACCAACTAGTGCGGGCTGCATTTGCATTTCGTCAACCAGTGCTACGATGGGCGAAATGGTTTCGTTGTAGTACTTTGTGCGCATTTCGTTAAAGTCTGCCCCAAAAAACTGAATGATGTTAATGGGCACAAAGCCTTCTACATGCTGTAATATTTGGTTTCGTAGCTCAACTTCAGATAAAAAGCGCTTAAGGTTGCCGAGTGACATGGCCTGTGCCGTTAAAAGTACGTAAAGGCTAAAACGCAGTAGGCGGTCAGTTTTGGTGGTTGCAACATCGCCCATTAAAGACTTAAATAATGTTCCCGTTAGTTCGGTGGCCGCCGAAATGTCGGTGGCGGTACCGCTAAAGAGTTCGGTGCTTTCGTTGCCAAAATTTATCACTTTTTTATTTTCGATATGTTCAAAGTCTTCGGCCAGTGAAGCGTGAGGGTCAATAACCACTACACGGTAGTTCATGGCTAAAGCAGTTTTTTGTAAACGGTCGACAAACAGGCTTATGAACTTAGACTTACCACTGCCACTTGCTCCAACAATAAATGAGTGCTTGTCAAATTCGTAGCTCGTAATGTTAAGAAAGTAGTTGTTGGGAAAGTACGGAAAGGTGTCGATTTCGAGTAGTGCGTTCACGTTGTCGCTCGAAAGAATCGGCACAGCTTTTTCAATGTTTAGATACTTTGGTACGGTGGTCTTCAGGTAGTGTGTGTTGGTTACAAAGTCTATGGCCAGTAGGTTTGCGGGAAAGCTGGTAAGCATTTTGCTAGTTTTTGTCCAAATTTTCCCAGGGGCAACAAAGTAAAGGTCGGCCGTTATGACCGCTTTGTTTGGGCTGAGTGCCCGTGTGTAAAAACTAGCGTACTCGAGGCTTTTGCCCTTTTTCATGTGGTATTTTTCTTTAAGATCCAGAATGTTGCCGCCCGAGACAAACTGTGTAAACCAATCTTTATTCGTAGCAACGGGCAGCTCTAGTTCGCTAGCGGGGCACGGTCTAAGTAATACGCCCTCAAGCGCGTTCGATAAGCCACTTAGGTCATGGTCGCACTCAATAAAGAACCGCACCAGGTTATCTTTTAATCGCATGGTAACTCTATACGTGCCGCCCAGCATACCCTGGTGGCCAATGATGGCCCGATGAAGTTGCAGCCAATGTTTCGGCTCGATTGTCTCGGCCAAAAGATACAGTTCGAAATAGTAGAGTTGCTTGCTTTTTTTGCGAGCCATAAAAATATTGTACCATCTTGCTTATGGAAGCGTATCTACGAAATATTTTGCCATTCATGTTTGGCATGCCTGGGGTTGTCGGCGCGTGTGTTTATAGCCTGTTCAACTACAGCGTAAATAGCTTTGTCGCCCTGGCGGTAGCGCCAGTACCACCATTCGGCGCCCCATAGGTCGACTGGGTAAGCGCCAATTTTTTGCGCCCAGGCAATGTTGTGGGCAATGCGCTCGGGGTTCATCGACTTAGCTTGTTCGGCGGTGCTCATTTCCCAAATGGCTTTTGGCCCCCAGGGCTCACACTGAAGTTCGTGAATAAAAACGGGCCGCCGCAGCACAACTTCGATAAATATTTTGCGCAGGCGGTGCAGCCATGGTCGCTGAATGGTTTGACGGTAGGTACCCTTCTGAAACATGCTCGTGTACACGCTAAAACCCACACCGCCCCATGGCCGCGGCCGCCGCAGCGGTATACCCCAGCCGTTACTGGTGCTCATATATATAGGCGTGTGGGGGTCTAGCCGCTTTACTAAGTCATACTCGCGGCGCAGCCTCGCTCTATCGATGTGAATTTCGCGGCCAAAGTTGCTCAGCAGCGCCTCATTTTCGAGCTGATAGCTCACAACGCACGGCTCGTCTTTGTAGCGCGACACCACGGCGTCGATAAATTTTAAAAGTGCCAGTGATTTTTCGTCGTCTTCTAGTTTTTGTGCCCAGGCTGGCCAATGGTATTCTGGCCAACGCGGTTGTTTTACGCCCAAGCACAATGTGATAGTACCGCCTCGTTTGCTTACCATTTTTACCTGCCAGTCCAGTTCGCTAAAATCGTACATACCCTTGGTAGGTTCGTGTTCGTTCCAGTAGCTCATTAGGCGGTAGCGCCGCCAGCCCTTTTTAAGCAGCCATTTTAAGCAGTCTTGGGGGTCGAGGCCAAAGTTGCGGCATTGCTTTAAGCTAAAGCTCAGGCCGTAGTGGTTGGGGTTTATCATTGCTTAAAATATAACAGATTTTGTCGAACTACGGTGCTACACTTTAGCCATGACCGACGAACAAATCTCTGACCTAAAGCTTTTTATGACCGATACAGTGCGCAACGAAGTTAACGCTGCACTTGACGCCAAGCTTGAGGAAAAGCTAGAAGAGAAACTGGAGGAAAAGCTAGAACAAAAGCTTGCGCCCATTCATCAAAAAATTGATGACCTAACAGCATTCGTGCAAGGCGCCAGTACTACCAGCAAATCTTCAAGGGGAAGACTAAGCCTTCCCCGCTTATGTTACGAAATTAATTCGTAACATAAGCCCCCATCCTCCCTAAAGGCTGCGCTACCGCTTGCTTCATAGGTACAATAATAGATATGTGATTAAGAGCTCGAAAAAGCTATTGCTTAAAAATAATCTTGGCTTCGTTCCACACACTTGGGTCGCGTAAAACTTTTGCGCGGTAGTACCAGTACTCGGCGCCCCATAGGTCAATCTGGCGAATGCCTGTTTGTTTGGCAAATGCAACCGTCGAACGCAGTCGTGCAGCGTCAAAGGTTTTGTTTTGCTCGGCTATGCTAGTCGACACAATGTCTTTACCATGTGATGGCCACGGTTCGGCTTGCAGCTCGTGTATAACACTCTCCTGCCCCTTTAGTAGCTTTTGTACGCCTGCCAAACTTGCATAATGCCAGCTTGGGAACGGGTAGCTTATGTATCGTTTTGTGACGGCTGCATCCCAAACGCGGCGGTACAATGAAATGCCGTTTATATCTGCCAGCGGTTCGCGCAAAGCGTAGCCTGCATAGTTATTGCTACGGCTGATAATAATGGGGTGATTGCGGTCAAGTTTGTGTATGAGCGCTAGCTCTTCGCGCAGACGTTCACGGTCAAAGTTGTAACATTCGCCAAAATGGTTAAAATATTCGTTTTCGAGCTGGTAACTTTGTAGGGCTGGTGAGTGCTTGTACCGTTCAATAACGGCCTGCATGTAGCGTTCTAGTTGTGGTTGCCATGCACTTCGCGGCTGCTTGGTGTCATAAAAACTGGGCGCGTGGCACTCGGGCCAGCGGGGTTGGCGTAACCCCATTGCCAACGAAACATGGCCGCCTACTCTCTCGATTTCGCGGAACTGCCAGTCGAGTTGGCTAAAATCGTATACCCCAGGCGAGGTTTCGATGGTGTTCCAGTAGCTGACCAAACGAAACTGTCGTACACCAAGATCGTTAAGGATTGCGCCCAATGTTTCCTGCGGGTCAACACCTAGATACTGGGCGTATTGTGGTATAAAGGTTACGCCCATGCGGTACGGCTTGCCCGCCTGATTGTGTTGGTACCACGTCGCAATACCATAGGCTGTAGCGGTGAGTAAAAGTACCGTACAGGTAATGAATAATACGAGGCGTTTAAAAAGTAGACGGAATAGCAGGGAGTCGGAAAGGCGGATAGATTTTAGGTTTTGCGCTTTGCGCCTGCCGGTCTGCCCGTCTGCCCCACTGCTCCGACTACCCGACTTCCCGTCTGATCTCTGCGCTCTACTCTTTTCTGTTTCATTCATACGTCTAACTCGCTCTCTGCTCGCAACAAACGCAGCATGCTATCATTATACTCGTGTTAAAGCCTGCGCCTATTTCTATAGTTATACCCGTTTACAACGAAGCAGAAAGCTTACGTAATTGTTTGGAGGCAATTGCCAGTCAAACGGTTATGCCCTGCGAAGTAATTGTGGTCGACAACAACTCCACCGATACCACAAAAGCGGTGGCGCTTTCGTATAGTTTTGTAACTGTTATACGCGAACCTCGCCAAGGGGTGGTGCACGCAAGAACAACGGGCTTCAACGCCGCCAAGGGCGAAATTATCGGCCGCATCGACGCCGACACAATCATCGCGCCCAATTGGGTCGAAACGGTCCAGTCTTTATTTTCAAACCCTGCCGTAGGGGCTATTAGTGGCAGTATGACGTATTACCACGCGCCCTGGGCAGGTCTTTTTAACGCTATCGACGCCGCTATGCGCCAGTATCTTGCCTGGTCCCTTGGCAAAGAGTACGCCCTGCAAGGCGCCAACATGGCGGTACGGCGCGAGGCATGGCTTACGTGTCGAAATACTGTTTGCTACCGAAGTGGTTTACATGAAGACTTTGACCTGTCGATTCACTTAAGAGAAATGGGTTACACCACGCATTTTACGCCAATGTTACGTGTGGCAGTTGCGTTTAGGCAAGTTGCGGGTACGTGGGCAGAGTTTGCGCGCTATGCGTTACTTAACCCCGGTACCTACGCGCAGCATGGTAGAAAGCGAAGAGTTGTGATGTACCCTGTTATTTTGCTGGCCATTGCAGCCTACCCATTGTTACATGTTTTATACAATGGCTACGATGCATCTCAAGACCAATTTTCTTGGGTAAAATTTTGGTCGGGCACGACTGTTCCCAGGGTAAACCCAGCCACTTTTGGCGAGTAACTACGGCATGTCTTGGGCAGGAGTGTGCCACTGCCCTGTGGCTGGGTCTTGAAACGGCAAGCAGTTGCCCCACAGACCAACTTTGGCTTTTTGAGCCTGCACCATAGTAGCGTTAAAGTCTTTGCTTTTGGCAAACGGAAAGGCGTAAGCAAAGGCATAGCCTTTGGCCACGAGTTCTTGGTTAAGGTTGCTGTCGTCCTCTAAAATCACGTAACGCAGCAGTCGGTCGTAGCGGTCACGGTTGGTGGTGAGCGTGTCGGCCACCAGTCGAATATGTTGAGTACCAATGCGGTTTTTAGTATACGCCGCAGCGGCGGGGCCATAACATTGTACAGGCGTGTTTTCTTTATGAGTTTCTGGGGTGTCTATACCTATAAACCTTACTTTTTCCTCAACACCATTCATTTCAATTAGTATGGTATCGCCATCAACAAACTGTTTTACGGTGTACGAGCCAGGCTGCCAACGCATAAACGTTTTTGTGTCGATTGGCTTTAACCACCCCATCTTGTACGTTACGACACAGAGAACAATCAACGCCAATAAACCAAGTGTGGTCCGAACGAGTCTCTTTTTTGTCATAATCAATCCTCAGACCCTTGGGCCAGGGCCATAACGTTAATGGTATGGGGACTTATGCCATAGGTAACTTGTTGGCCAGCTTCTACTACAAAATCTTCACCATCGACAGAGCCTGGAACAGTGCGGTCAACCCGCAGCACGCGTTGTTCTCCTGGGTGCAGCAAAACACCATCGAGCGACCTGCCACCTTTGTTCTGTATACGCTGCGAGTACTCCCAAAGTGAGCTGCGCTCTGGCAGTTCAAACATAAATGCCCCTGGCTCAGTTAGCGAGGTTTGTGGGAATACCGCATGGTGCCCAATACGGCGCGCATTGGCGACCGATGTTCCAAGAACTTGTCGTTGCTCTACTGTGTTGTTCGAAAAATATTCTGTTATACCAAAGCTAGGGCTCAAAAGGCTATGTCCAACTAAAAGCGTTCTTTCATGCAGTATATTTCGAACATAATCGTTGCCGTAGCCCGGCACACGCCGTAGCCAGGTGTTTAAAGCACGCGCCCCGCGAGATATCAGCCCAATATCGGCAATGGTAACGGCTATCCGACGTTCTTCGTCGGTAAACATTTCGACGGCCCGAATTTGCTTGACTTCGCCGTTGTCGAGTACTTCGTGGGGCAAGAGTATTCTTCTGCCTGAGCGCTGGAGGTTGATGGGTGCGTTGCACGCGTTTCCAGCCCTGATGGCACATAGGATGTTGTTTGTGCCCTCAACGGCGGTGGCGGCTTGGTTAAAGGTGGTGTCGCCGCCCACTGGTATGACGATATTAACCTCGTTCCCTTCGGTTTTTTCACGAACTGCGGCAACTGTTGCAGCTAGTGCTGCCGAGGTGGCTAGTACAATAGCGCCTGAAAAAAGTGGGTGGTCTTTGCACAGTTCTTGAATATAGTTTCTGGCGCTGTCCGCACGTGTGGAGTGTTCGTTCACGACAAACACGGCTTGGCCAAGTTCGCCCAAGTTTCCAACCGTTTTCTGAATATTGGTTAACCTTTCCATGGCCTGCGAGTGCTTAAAAATCTATGCCTTTGTTGGCTAGAAATTTTTCGTCAAAATGGTGTTTTAGTTTGGTCATATCGGTGGCAATATCGACATGTTTTAGTAGTGTAGCCGGAAAGTTGCGGCCCGTTAGGCACAGGCTGGTTTGGGGGCTTCGTTTGGTAATAAGGTCTTTTAGTTGGCGTTCGGTTAGTAGCCCGTCATGTACGGCGTTGTTTATTTCGTCGCAAATAACGAGCTGAAACTCTCCAGAGGTGGCCGCCTGGTATGCGACGGAATACGTCTCGGCGGCAGCTTTTTTGTGCTGCTCTGGTGTGACATCGCTGGCGCTTAAGTCACCCGCGTCATAAAAGCCTTTGCCGCCTTTGTAAAACAACAAATCTTGGCCGTACACAGGTAGAATATCTCGTATAAATGTGTGTTCGCCCACTCCCCAATGCTTTATAAATTGCACATACGCCACCCGCCAGCGGTTACCAAGAGCACGGCACAGTAGCCCTAGCGAAGCCGAGGTTTTACCCTTGCCTTCGCCCGTATACACCACCACAACAGACTCTTTGGTCTGAAAATCCTCAAAAGCCATTACCTACTACTGTAGCACATCGACACTTTTGAGTGTAAGGGAGGGCTTTCTTTTTCTAAATGTCTGTTTCGGCGTTTTTGTCTACAGGATTTGCAGAACTAAAATGTACACCATGATCAGTTAGGAACGCTAGCGCCTTGCCTGCTATAGGTACTGCGGGCAGACCGACCTTACAAAATGGCGAGTTGCTGTTAACTCGGGCGGTGTCTCGCAGCGTACGTTCTAACAGTTCGATTCCTTTGCCGCGACCTCTAAATTGTTCCTCAACACCTATGCCAAGCACATGATAGGTAAAGCCGTTTTCATCAGCAGTAGGAAGTTTTTCAAGAGCAACTGCACCGATTATCCGATCTTCTACTTGTGTAGTGTAGAGCTTTAGGCCCTCTAGGCTACTTAATGGAGTAAGCTCTATAGCCTGCCGACCCATGTTTATTAAGTCCAAAGCTTGGCTCATCTCATTAGGCGTGTATTCACTGCCTAGGCTAGGGCTAACGGGTCGCGTAAGTGAATTGTAGGTCATAAGCTTATAATATCACAAAAATATTATAATAGCAAATATATTTTTTAGATTATTTATTTGCCAAGGCGGCGTCTATGCGGGGGCGGTCGAAGCCGACTATGATGGTGCCGTTTATATCGAGCACAGGTATACCTGTTTGGCCAGTTTTTTGCATGGCTTCTTCGGCGTATTCGCGCTTTTCGTCAACATTTTTTTCGGTGTATTTTACGCCTGCCTTGTCGAGGTACTGCTTTGCGGCTACGCAAAACCCGCACCATGGCGCCGAATAAATAGTTACTTGTGGTGTATCTGACATATTGCGTCTCCTTGTTTACTATACTAAGTATAGCATATGGTGTTATGTTTGGCCTGTTTCATTTTTTCATAAACACTTAGTTTGTCATTAATAAAACCATAAGATTCCAAGCACCATGTATAAAAATTCCAGGTACGATGCTTCTGGTTCTTTTGTAACAATATCCTAAAACGAACCCAAGCGGTAGAACACCCAGGGCATACACAGGGTTAATGTGCGCCACTGCAAACAATATAGAACTTATGGTAATTGCAACAACTGAACCATACCGCCGTAATAATTGCTCAAGTAAAAGCCCGCGGAACAAAACTTCTTCAATAATAGGCGCCATCAGGCAGGTTGCAATGATGTTGAGCCACACCGTACGGTAATGGAGTGCTTCGGTTGGAGTTGCCTTTGGTTCGCCAAACAAAACTGTAACAACTGCCAGCACTAGAATAATTCCGAGTATTGTTATTGCTAATGCCGATCCAAAGCCCAACACAATATACCGTATTGCCCGTAGTGTCCTGATTGGTCTAAGGCCAATCGTTGGTAAAATGTTTTTTGTGCCTCTAGTTTTACGATACACAAACGCAGCGATGATTGTGAGCTGCACTATTTGTATAAGATAGGCAATAATATAAAAATTATCTGCAAATTTTTGGTTGTGATTGAAATTGTAGCCAGCCCAATGGGCTAGTAGTAGTGGGCCAGCGACAAGTACAATTGCCCCAAATAAGGCAGAGACGAGCAGCAGTAGGATCTCTTTTATAGAGAGTAACGGTGAGTCGGTAGGAGCTGGAGATTTTTTTGTGCTGGTCATTAGTGTATGCCTTTAGTATAGCAAGCTTATGTGTTTACCAAAGCTGGCCTAGAATTATTCCCACTCGATGGTGCCGGGGGGTTTGCTGGTAATGTCGTAGACCACGCGGTTAATGCCTTTTACCTCGCTGACAATACGGCTCGAGATTTTAGCCAGAAGTTCATGCGGCAGCTTGGCCCAGTCGGCGGTCATGCCATCGCTGCTGGCGACCGCGCGCACGGCACATACTTGCTCGTAAGTGCGGCCATCGCCCATGACGCCAACGCTTTTTATCGGGAGCAAGACCGCAAAAAACTGCCAAACTTCTGGTCGCACGGCGTGGTTTTCAATTTCGTGGCGCACGATGGCGTCGGCTTTTTGTAGGATTTCAATGCGTTCGGGCGTAATGTCTCCGATAATGCGAATGGCTAAACCTGGCCCAGGAAACGGCTGGCGCTGCACAATACTTTCTGGCAAACCGAGTGCGGTGCCGAGCTGGCGGACTTCGTCTTTAAACAGTTCGCGCAGTGGTTCTATAAGCTGCAAGTTCATTTTTTCGGGCAAGCCCCCCACGTTGTGGTGCGATTTTATGGTTACGCTCGGGCCGTTTACCGAAACACTTTCAATAACATCGGGGTACAGCGTGCCTTGTACCAAAAACTTGGTGCCCTTCACCTTCCGAGCCTCACGCTCAAAAATGGCGATAAACTCGGCGCCAATAATTTTGCGCTTGGTTTCGGGGTCTTCTACGCCTTTGAGTTTGGCGTAAAAGTCTGCGGCGGCGCGAATGGGCTTTACATTGAGGCCGATTGCCTTGTAGGCGGCCAGCACTTCTTCGTATTCGTTTTGGCGTAGCAAGCCGGTGTCAACGAATATGCAGGTTTGCTGCGTACCAATGGCTTTGTCGACTAGGGTGGCGGCTACAGACGAGTCGACGCCGCCCGAAAGCGCACACACCACGTTGGCTGTGCCGACTTGCTTTTGAATAGCCGCAATTTGTTCGTCTATCAGCGAGCCAGCCGACCAATCGCGCTGAAACCCACAGAGGTCAAAGAACCTTCCCAGAATGTTTTTGCCCTGCGCACTGTGCGCGACCTCTGGGTGAAACTGCAAGCCAAATAGACCAAGCTCGCGGTCTTCCATAGAGCAAATGGTGTCGCCGCTGGTGCTGGTAACCGTAAAGCCTTCGGGCACTGTGCTAACGTGGTCGCCGTGGCTCATCCAAACAGTTGTGTTGTGGGCGGCTGGGTCAAATAATGCGCTTTTCCCCTGTAGGTTCAGAGTGGCATCGCCATATTCGCGGGTGTTGCTGGGTTCAACGGTGCCGCCCAGGCTGAGTGCGAGGAGCTGCATGCCGTAGCATATGCCGAGAATTGGCTGCTGTAAGCTCAGTAAGTCTTCGTTGAGTTTTGGGGCGTCTTTTTCGTAGACCGAATTTGGCCCGCCCGAGAGCACTATGCCCTTTGGGTTGTGGGCTTGCACTTCGGCGGCTGTGGTGCGAAATGGCAGAATAATGCTATAGACGCCGAGTTCACGCGCTTTTCGAGCGATGAGCTGGGTGTATTGGCTGCCGTAGTCGAGGATGACGAGGGTCTCTTGGGAAGTAGTCGCGCTCATTGTGTGTATCCGTTCGTCCGAAGTTCCAATTTCCAATTTTTCAATGGAGATTGTCTGGAATTTGAGTATTGTGATTTGTCTGGAATTTGGAATTTAGAATTTGGAATTTTCTGGCTCACTGGTAATTGCCTCCATCGTTGGTGATAAATAGGTCATGCGGGTGACTTTCGCTTAGACTGGCTTGGGTAATACGCATGAACTCGGCTGTGCCCCATAGCTCGCTGATAGTTTTGGCGCCCACGTAGTACATACCGCTGTGCATGCCGCCGATCCATTGGTCGAGCAGTTGTTTCACGGTGCCGCTGCATGGCACCAGGCCCTCAACGCCCTCGGCAATCAAAACATCGCCCGTATAGTTTTTGCCATGAAACTCGTCTTCGCTGCTAACTTCTAGGCCACGTTTCATGGCGGCTAGCGAACCCATGCCGCGGTATTCTTTAAAGGTGTATTCGGCCGAGCCATCTAGAATGTCGCGGAAGCGACTGGGCACTTGCTCGGGCTTAAAGCGGGTAACTTCGCCTGGCGATTCCTCGGTGGCGGCAAACATACGGCCCATCATCACCGTGCTGGCACCCGCGGCCAGGGCTTTCACAGCGTCGCCCGAATTTATTAGGCCACCATCGGCAATGACTGGTACGCCGGCTTTGTGAGCAATGGGTGCAATTTCGAGCAGCGCTGAAAGCTGCGGCACGCCCATCCCCGAAACGATTCGGGTTGAACAGATAGCGCCTGGCCCCATACCCACGCGTAAACCATCGGCACCTGCGTCTATTAAGGCCTGGGCGCCTGCGGCGGTGGCTACACTGCCCGCTATAACTTGCACATCGTAGTTTTCTTTTATGTAGGTTACGGTGTCGATAACTTTTTTGGCGTAGCCATGGGCAGAGTCAACCAACAGCACATCTACGCCAGCGGCCATGAGGGCATCGACGCGGGCTTCGTAACCAGCGCTAGAACCAACTGCCGCACCAACCAGGTGGCCAGCTTTTTTAACAGCTTTAACCTCGGCAACCTGGTCGGCCACGCTTAGGTTGCGGTGAATAATACCTATACCGCCCTCTTTGGCGAGCGCAATGGCCAGGGGTGCTTCGGTAACCGTATCCATTGGCGCCGAAACAAAAGGCGCCCTGAGCGCCAGTTTACGGGTTAGGTTAGTGCTTAAGCTAATTTCGGAACGGTCAAAGCCCGAATAGCCAGGACGTAGGAGTACGTCGTTGAATGTGAGTGAAAGAGTAAATTGTTCCATGACTTAGTCTACCTCGCCGCATCAAAGTTTGCCAAATAACAAAATTTATGTAATTATTAAAAACTATACTAATGAGGAATATGTGATGTCCTTTGTTTTACGTAATGATTTTCCACCCGAGGCTTCTAAATCGTACTGGTACCATAATTCTGGGGGTGAACACACCCAAAAGCACAGTGGTGAACCACCTGAGATTAATGACTTACGGGTGCAGCGTGGCCTAGAGCCATTTATAGTGTCTGAACTAACCATGTATATGGAAACATCGGGCGTAGTAGCAGTGCATACGAAGTATGAAGACGGTGGTGTAGGGCCAACAATTGGCTATGCCGTGGCGGACAGAATCACGCGGCCTGGCACACTCGATGTGAAAGATTTATATGTTCTACCAGAACACCAACGTCGCGGTGTGGGTGGATTTTTGCTTGGTCGACTGATAACCAAAATGATAGACGTAGACGGCAATACGCCAGGCATCATTAAGCAAAATTATGGTCAAACATTGCATCTCAATGGAAACACCTGTAGGTTGCCTGGGGGACACCTTAAAGTCATACCAAATGTCTTAGGCACGACTCGCGTCAGGGATATGCGTAACGCTATGCCGCCATACTGGTCGGGCATACTAGAGGTTACTGGCGATGATATCTACGATGCAAAGCTCTATAGCCAAGGCGAGATTATTGCGACTTTTGAGCAAGAGTTCCCTGAAAGCCATGATGACCCCATTTTGTATCGGATTTCTGGCCAAACGGGCAGCTACCTGCACGTTGCCTACGCGGCCATCGCCGCCCTCAACCCCGGCAAACCCGTTACTACCAAAACTACCAAGTAGACAGAGCTGTATATAAAAGATAAAGCTATTATTGCTGGGTAGGCAGTACAATACTTCCGATTTTTTCAATTATAACGTAGGGGTTTTTGCCGATTGCTTCAGGAGCGGTAGAAGACGCAACAAGGTCGCTATACCTACCTATATACTCCTGTGCAGATGGTTCAGACGATATGCCAAACAAATAGTCAAAAGGAGGTTGCTGGTCGCCCCAGAGGTTGTATCTAACGTGGCGCACGTTTTCCAGGAAGGATTTACCCATTCCTCCTCGAGGAAGATCGGCTTCTCTGGCGGGGAATGAGTCATCAACGAAGGCTGCCGCAAACCGAGGGTTAAGGGGCACGACCCCACTACTATCAGTTACTGGAGTTCGGTTCTTGTTGTGCCAGTCTGGGCAAACCATTTTAAGTGCTAAGTCAGCTGTGGTGACAGAAATAATTTCAAAAGTACCTGGCGCACTACTATTAAGTTTGCGGGCAATAACTTTCGCCAACAACGGATCATCGTCGACTACTAAGATCTGTGGAACTTCTAGGCGCTTCTCTATACTCATAGTACAATTGTATAACGAAATCCTAAAATGACAAACAAACTAAAAAAATTTCAAAAATGTGAGGACAACTGTTTGAAGTCGAACGCCATTGATAATTATGTAAACATTTGTTAAACTTTTATATATGAAAATTATCGAATCAAACCCAAAAAAAGTCCGCGAAATTGGGTTTCGTGAGCTACGCCTTAGGGCCAACGATGTTGTGCAGGCAGTACAAAACGGCGAAAGTTTTATAGTGAAGCGTAATTCTACAGCGTTGTTTCGTATTGTGCCAATCGAAGAAGAGGTTTGGGAAATCGCAATAGATTTTACACAGATAGATAAGGATGGAGTGGGTGTCGAGGAAGTACTTTCGGCAATTGAAGACCTAAAGCAGGAGCGGCCCACCCGTTATGGCAGATCAGGTAAAAAAGTTTCTCGCTAAACTGAGCCGCAAAGAACTAGAGTTAGTCGAGGCGCTACTGCTAGATATTCGCAATGGTGAGCTCGACCACCTAGACTGTAAGCCGCTGAAAGGGCTAAAGAACACCTTTCGTGTGCGAAAGGGACGATTACGTGTAGTGTTTAGTCGAACGAAGACAGGTGCTATTAAGATTTTGCAGATTGCCCACCGCGACGAACAAACCTACCGCCATATATAAAGTATGTACATCGTTTAAGTTGTAATAAAAATTACAAAAATGTGAGGGCAACTGTTTACATATGTCTGTGATATCTGTTACAATTTACCAACGTAATGGCGGATACCAAATTACCACCAACGCTTTCTTCTCGTGAGGCGCGCTCATCTAGCGTGTCAAGTTCAATCTTTCTCGATATGGCCGATACTAGTTGGCGACTTTTTATACCTACGGTTGGCCTATTGCTGTTCGGTCGCCACCTTGATGTTACACACGGCACCAAGCCCTGGCTTATGCTGCTGGGCGTAACAATCGGGGCAATTATTGCGGCCTTTCTTATTAAGAGACAATTGCAACGCGGAGGTGAAACCAAATGATTTCACCTCATTTTTTTGCCATGGAAAAGCTCAATATTGTGCTACCAACCGAATCGATTTTTCACATTGGTCCCTTGCCTGTCACCAACGCTATGTTGCTTGGCGGTCTAAGTGTACTAATTATGCTTGGTATATTTTTCTACACGACCTCAATGCTTAAACGAGGTCGCACCAACCGCCTGGTAGGCTTAGTGCAATGGGCTTTCGAAGGCATGTACAAAGCGGTGTACGATATTGTGCCCGACCGCAAAATGGCCCGTAGCATTGCGCCACTGGCGCTCACAATATTCTTTACGGTCCTTATTTCGTACTGGGCAGATATTTTGCCGGGCGTGGGCCATTCGGTAAGCTGGCATGGTGGCGAACTGCTGCGTAGTTTGCCAACCGACCTCAACTTTACCTTGGCGTTAGCTATCATTTCGATGGTTTCGGTGCAGTACTATGCTATTAAAACGCACGGCTTTTTTGGCAACGCAGGCCGCTATTTTATAAACCCGCTAAAAAATCCAATTGCTACCTTCGAAGGGTTTTTGGAATTTGTTGGTGAGTTTTCACGTTTGATTGCACTTAGCTTAAGGCTTTTTGGTAACGCTTTTGCGGGCGCCGCTTTGCTGGCGATAGTCAGTGCGCTGGCCTCATACGCGGCCGCAGCCATTTTGCCAGCTTTTATGGCCTTCGAGTTGTTTATTGGGTTTATACAGGCCTATGTGTTTTACATGCTAACACTTATTTTTGCTGCGCTTGCTACCGCGGGTCACGGTGACTCTCATGCTTCTGCTCATTCCGAGTCGGTAACTTCGAAGGAGGCTGCCTAGCGAGTGAGAACAGATGCCATTCCGAACTGACAGCATTGTCAGCCTGAACTACGATTCAGGGTCCCAAAAGGATAAAACAAGGTGCAAACCTCTGCATCGCCCAAAAGGCTAGCGCAGTCGGAACAAGAATGAGGTGAAAAGCATCTCTAGTAAACTAAGTAACCAAGTTAAATTAAGGAGTTAAAACATGAAAGAATTAGCATTTGCCCTCGCATACGCGTTACCAGCTATTGGAGCTGCACTTGGTGTGGGGCTTATTGGTAAGGGCGCTTTAGGGGCTGCTGGTCGTAACCCAGAAAAAATTGGCGAACTTCGAACACTTATGATTACTGCCATTGTCTTTGCCGACTCATTGGCCATTATTGGTATTATTGTGGGCTTTCTTGCCAAGGGCTAGAAAGACGTCAGACGTTTGAAGTTGGACGTTAGTAAAAACAAGTAGGACATATACGTGACATATACATTATTTACACAATTTGCTTCTGAGGCCGAGGCAGCCACTAACCCAGTCAAAGCACTGGGCATTGATGGCAAACTGTTGGTTTTTCAGATAATTGCCTTTTTGCTACTAGTGTGGTTGCTGAATAAGTACGTGTTCCCTGTTTTGATTAAAGCTGTCGATGACCGTCAAAAGGCTATCGAAGAAAGCACCAAAGCAGCTCTACATGCCGAAAAAAACGCAGCTAAAGCGCAGGCCGAGATTGCCGAGCTTATGACAAAAGCTCGCCGAGAAGCGGGCGATATTGTAACGACCGCCAAAGAAGAAGCCGCCAGCCTGGTTTCGCGTAGCGAAGCCAAGTCGAAGCAGCAGGCCGACCATATTGTGGCCGAGGCAAGACAGTCTATCGACAAAGAGGTGCTGGCCGCTAAAAAGGCTTTGCACAATGAAACAATTGAGCTAGTAGCGCAAGCTACCGAAAAAGTCGTTGGTAAAACAGTAACAGCCAGCGTCGATAAAAAACTTATTAGCGATTCATTGAAAGAGGCGGCGTAAGCTATGGCCGTCAAACTGTCTCGCCGCAAACTTGCCGTCTACGTGGCCGATCATGTCAAAAATGGCACGGTGCCCGCGCATGTTATGAGCGAAGTTGCTGCTTATTTAGTTGAGTCACATCGGCTTCGAGAAGCAACCCTCGTGGTGCGTACTATCGAGGAGGAACTAGAGCAGCGTGGCGTGGTAGTTGCAGATGTTACCAGTGCCTTTCCGCTCGATGATACTATGCGCGCACTTATTCAAAAACAGTTAAGTGCCAGTCAGCAAGAACAAGTGTCGCTCCGCGAGACAGTCGACCCCAAACTTTTAGGTGGTGTACGGTTGCAGACCCCAAGCCAGACCCTAGATGCGACAGTGGCTCACAAACTTAATCAACTCCGCTTAGCGAAGCGTTAGAAAGGAATTAACGTGGCAGATATTGCAGTGACAGAATTATCAAAAGGCCTGCGTGACGCGATTGCGCAGCTCGATAGTGGCGAGAACCTTGAGTCAACGGGTGTAGTAACCCGAGTGGGCGATGGTGTTGCCTGGGTGCATGGTTTGCGCGCGGCTGGGTATGCCGAAGTGCTCGAGATTCAGACCAAACATGGCGTGGTTGAGGCTTTTGCGCTTAACCTTATGGAAGACGAAATTGGAGCCGTGCTACTAGGCGAAGACCGCCATGTGGTAGCGGGCGATAGCGTAACACTTAAGGGTACAGTGCTAGAAGTGCCAGTTGGGCCAGAGCTGCTTGGCCGCGTGGTGAACCCGCTGGGCCAACCACTCGATGGTGGTGAACCAATTAAATCGAAAGAAACAGGTCGTGTTGAACGATCTGCTATAGGTGTCATGGGCCGTAAAAGCGTGCATGAACCACTTATGACAGGCATAATTGCCATTGACGCTATGTTCCCAATTGGCCGTGGTCAGCGCGAACTTATCATCGGCGACCGCCAAACAGGTAAAACTGCCATTGCTATCGACACCATGATAAACCAGGCAAAACAAGACACAGGCGTGGTAAACGTATATGTTGCCATTGGTCAAAAACTTTCGAAAGTGGCTGGTCTGGTCGAACGACTCAAGCGCGAAGGTGTGATGGACCAGACTATTATTGTAGCCACTGGCCCAAGCGACCCTGCTTCTCTGCTGTACCTGGCGCCATACGCTGGTACAGCCATGGGTGAATGGTTCCGCGACAACAGTAAACATGCACTTATGATTTACGATGACCTTACCAAGCACGCTGTTGCTTACCGCCAAATGTCGTTGCTGCTGCGCCGTCCACCAGGGCGAGAGGCGTTCCCGGGCGATGTGTTTTACCTGCACTCACGCCTGCTAGAGCGTTCTGCTAAGCTTAGTGATGACCTGGGGGCTGGTTCGTTGACTGCCCTGCCTATCATTGAAACTCAGGCGGGTGACATCTCTGCCTACATTCCGACCAACGTTATTTCTATTACCGATGGTCAGATTTTTATGGAAACAGACTTGTTCTACCAGGGTATTCGCCCGGCTATTTCGGCTGGCCTGTCGGTATCCCGCGTGGGTGGCGATGCGCAAACCAAGGCTGTTAAGTCGGTTTCGGGCCACCTAAAACTCGGGCTGAGCCAGTTCCGCGAACTTGCCAGCTTTGCGCAGTTTGGTTCTGACCTAGACGAAGCCACCAAAAAGCAAATAGAGCGCGGCCAACGCCTAACCGAACTACTTAAGCAACCACAGTACTCACCGTACAGTGTTTCTGAGCAGGTTGCTTCGGTATTTGCCGTAAACGAAGGCTACTTCGATGAGGTGCCAACGGCCAAAATTAAAGATGCTCAATCTGCCCTGCTTGCCAAACTTGCCAAAGAGCACGCCGCAGAAATGGCCGAACTGAACAAGGGCGCCGAAAAGATCGAAAAAGACAGCGCCACGGCCAAAATGATTGCCAAAGCTGCCGAATCCGCCGCGAAAGGATTTGAAGGCTAATGAGAGACAAGAGACAAGAGACAAGAGACAAGATTTGCATGAGCTCACTCATGACTCATGACTCATATCTCTTGACTCAACCGAACGGAGTTTGGCATGGCTAGTACACAGCAACTTAAGTCGCGCATTCGCTCGGTAAAGAGTACCAAGCAGATTACTAAAGCCATGCAAATGGTGGCGGCGAGCAAAATGCGCCGCAGTCAAGATGCTACCAAGGCTTCAAAGCCGTATGTGGAGACCGCCAATGAACTACTGACCTATCTGGCAAGTCAGGGTGCTACCAATGGTCATCCACTGTTTGATGTTCGCAAAGTGAAAGGTCGGCTTATCATCGTCATCGCGGCCGACAAAGGCTTGGCCGGTGCGTACAATGCCAATATTATGAAGGCCTACATTAAGGCGCTGCGCGAGGACGACGCCAACAACGTGCGCAACGAAACAATCGCCGTAGGCCGAAAGGCTTCGCAGTTTGTAACACGCCTGAAAGACACCGAAGTCTGCGGAACGTATAACGACATTCCAGATCATCCAGAAGGCAGCGAATTTTATGCCATTTTAACGACGGCCATTGCTATGTTCAACGAGCGCAAAGTTGACGCCGTAGACCTTATTTACACTAAGTTTGTTAGCAGTATGACCCAGGTTGCCACGGTACAGCGTATTTTGCCAGCCGGCTTCACGCAGACCGCCGTAACAGACTTTGTGCGCGATGCTAAGTACGAACCAAGTACCGAGGTAGTGCTAGAAGGCGTTGTTCGCCGTTTAGTAGGGTCGCAAATTTTCCAGGCGCTGCTCGACGCACGTGCTAGCGAACACAGCATGCGTATGCTTGCCATGAAAAACGCCACCGACAACGCAAGCGAATTGGCCGAGGACCTAACGCTCGAGATGAACAAGGCTCGCCAAGCGGCCATTACCCAAGAGTTGGCCGAAATTTCTGGCGGTGCGGAGGCCCTAAAGTAGCTTCGCTACTTTAAGAATGAGGTATGACGTATGATGAATGAAGCATCTAAAATCAAATCTTTCACTGACCTTATGACGTGGCAAGAAGGCCATAAGCTTGTAGTAATGACCTATAAAATGGTTAAAAATTTTCCAAGCGATGAAGATTTTGGTTTAAAAGCTCAAATGAAGAGAGCTACAGTTTCCATTACGTCAAACATTGCCGAAGGTTTTTCTAGGGGAACATATAAAGAAAAAAAGCGTTTTTATGACATAGCTAAAGGGTCCCTGACTGAGGTACAAAACCAAGCCTTAGTGGCGCGAGATGTTGGATATGTCTCTCAAGCAGAATTTGCGCGATACGCTAAGCAGTCAGGTGTAACGTTGGCCCTCCTGATTGGCCTTATTCGTTCCTCAAAAGACAAGGATAAACAATGACGCTCAATACAGTATTCATTATTCTTCATACATCATTCATTAGAAAAAGGAGCACATTATGACAAAAGAAAACATTGGTCGCGTAATCCAAGTCGTCGGCGTAGTGGTCGACATTGAATTTAGCGGCGACACACTGCCAAACATTTACGACGCCGTGACGATTGGCAAGGGCGACAGCATGATTACGCTCGAAGTCGCGCAGCACCTCGATGAACACACCGTACGAGCTGTTTCTATGCAGAGCACCGATGGCCTTAAGCGTGGCACCGAAGTTGTGGCCACTGGCGCTGCTATTTCTGTGCCAGTGGGCGACGAAACGCAGGGCCGCATGTTTAACGTGGTTGGCGACCCCATTGACGGCCTGGCTGTACCAAAGGGCGACCGCGCACCTATTCACCGCGACCCACCACCACTCAGCGAACAAAGCAACAAGACCGAAATTTTGGAAACGGGTATTAAGGTTATAGACCTGATTGCGCCGATTGCCAAGGGTGGTAAGGTTGGCTTGTTTGGTGGCGCTGGTGTAGGCAAAACGGTGCTTATTCAGGAACTCATTAACAACATTGCAAAATTCCACAGTGGTAACAGTGTGTTTGCGGGTGTGGGTGAGCGTACCCGCGAAGGCAACGACCTGTACCACGAAATGAAAGACGCCGGCGTGCTCGACAAAACGAGCATGGTGTTTGGCCAAATGAACGAACCACCAGGGGCCCGTCTGCGCGTAGCCCTGAGTGGACTAACCATGGCAGAAAGCTTCCGCGACAAGGGCAAAGACGTGCTACTTTTTGTCGACAACATATTCCGCTTTACGCAGGCTGGGTCAGAAGTATCTGCCCTGCTTGGTCGTTTGCCAAGTGCTGTGGGCTATCAGCCAAACTTGCAGCAAGAAATGGGCGCCTTGCAAGAACGCATTACGAGTACCAAAAAAGGCTCGATCACCTCTGTGCAGGCCGTATACGTGCCGGCCGACGACTTGACCGACCCCGCGCCTGCCACAACCTTCGCTCACCTTGACTCAACCATTGTGCTCAACCGTGGCTTGACCGAAATCGGCATTTACCCTGCTGTTGACCCGCTCGACTCTAGTTCGACCATTCTAGACCCCGAAATTGTGGGCCAAGAACACTACGAAGTTGCCCGCGAAGTGCAGCGCGTGTTGCAACAGTACAAAGAACTGCAAGATATCATCGCTATTTTGGGCATGGAAGAGCTCAGCGACGACCAGAAACAAATTGTGGGTCGGGCCCGCCGTTTGCAACGCTTTATGGCGCAACCTTTCCACGTGGCCGAGCAGTTTACAGGCAATGCTGGTGTGTATGTAAAACTCGAAGACACCGTAAAAGACTGCCGCGATATTTTGAGTGGCAAATACGACGATAAGCCAGAAAGCTGGTTCTACATGGCACCTGGCCCGCTCAGCGAGAAGAAGGACTAGCTAAATGAAGCTCAATCTCGTCACCTTAAGCGGCGTAAAATACGACGAAGAAGCCTACGAAGTCATTATACCGACTGTCGACGGTGAAATTGGCGTGTTCCCCAGCCATGAGCCGTTAGTGACGCTTGCTAAATCAGGGGTAATACAAGTTCGTCATAGTAAGGGTGATCCTGACGAACGACTGGAATATTTTGCTGTAAGCGGTGGAATTGTCGAAATAAGCAATGATTTAGTGCGTGTGCTGGTAGACGAGGCCGATCACGGTGAAGACATTGTGGCAGCCGAATCTCAGGCGGCACTTGACCGTGCGCTTAAACTGCGCGATGAAGCCAAAGACCAAGTAGAGCTTGAAAAAGCTCACCAGTTGGTCGACCGGCACATGGTTCGCCTAAAAGTTGCCGACCTGCACCGCCGCCACCGCCGAAGCTAGACAAAATTACAAAAAATGCTACAATATACTTATTATTCAACGATAAGGAGTTGTGTATGGCTTTTGATGCAGAAAGAGCAACGTGGATAAATACAGCGGGTGTCTGTGCAGAATCCGGTACATCACATTGCCGAGGCATGCTGGGCATTGACCACAACAACCGCAAAGAAATACATTGTAGTTCATTTGACTGCCGCGCAATCCTCGCTAAGCCCGCCGTTGCAACCACAGTTCAAATCGAACAGCAGTAATTGTTTCTAAACTCATTCGTTTTGCTAAATCTAACCTTGTTCTAGTGTGCTGTGATTCTCTTTAGAGAATACTAGTTCTAGGTCTACAATTGTTGCAGTTGCAGCCTGCACGCCTAAAACCATTGCGGCCCCTAACAACACGGCATCTCGGGAGTCAACTGCCTCGGTGTCTAGTTTGGCCGTAGCTTCTAATATGGTAGCAAGAATATTGGGTGGCAAAAAATGTAAAACAGATTCTCGGTAACTAGGATCACCTATAAGGGCTAAGTTAATAACTGTATCGGTGGCAAATTCTGCTGGGGTACATGCATGGCTCATAGTGGTAACTATAATGGACAACAAGGCTCAAGAAGTGTGACAATTATTACATTATGGAATGTGAAAAAACGAAGTAGACAAAAGCTTCCCATAGGCGTACCATAGACAAAGTTTAGTGATATTTGACACCAAACTATTTAGTATTATGTCGAACACACAATTACCCCACCAACTGCCAGCAACATATTTAGCGCCTCAAGCGCCTGAAGGTGTAGTTGTCCCGCATGTGACACATGAACGAATAGGGGATGTTACAGTCGGAGCAATGTTCGAACCTGTAGGGTTTACGCCCACTTCCGATAATAATGGAGAAACTATGAAGCAGTACACCGTGCATGAAATAGGTACACTTGGATACGGAAACCCGAATGCTAAAATAAGCTATACGCAACAAAAAGAAAAAGGCATCTTAACTGAAGAAGTAGAAACTGCTGCCGCAGAGTTAATCACCAGCGGTGCATGTATGCGTGAGATTACCGACAAAGACGATGGTTGCATGGATGGACGTGGTGCAATATGGGCCGTATTTGCCGATAAATCTGGTACGCTCGTCAA
This sequence comes from Saccharimonadales bacterium (SeqCode), assembly GCA_049293335.1. GTDB lineage: Bacteria > Patescibacteriota > Saccharimonadia > Saccharimonadales > UBA4665 > JAGXIT01. The sequence continues at coordinate 8,226 of JBATSO010000066.1, read as the reverse complement.
AGATGAACTCTCATCACCCGGCAAGCATCTAAGAGCAAAAGTAGCAGGCGGTGGTTATCTAACGGCTCTCGCAATGCAGAGTGCACTCGATAGTAGTATAGAAACAGTCGATGAAGATCTTGGCGTTGTTGCTAGAAAGCTTCAGGCTGAGGGTATTATTTGCGGTACACACAGTGGGGACCATGAGGGGGGAGGTAAAACGGATTGCGGTGCAAACGACAATCTCGAGCTTATATTCCAGAACGGAATCGATATGTACGGTCATATTACAAAAACCATAGAAGCTATCTATACGCGTATAGGTTTGGAATATGATGAAGGGGTTGCCAATAGAGTTCACGAGGGCTGGGCTGGCACAATGGCCCACGAAGGATATTTCCAAGATAGCAATGGAGAATCTCGATATAACGTAATTATGAGCCATATATCTAGCGTCCAAAAAGACGGTCAACAGGACTACCCTGTTTCGACAAGTAAGCGTCTTCGAGGTGACCATAATGAAGCTTTTTCTGTATTGAACTTCTGCGAAGGCCAATCATTCTCTCAAGCCCTATTTAAGCAAGAATTAAAGAAAAATTTTCCTAACATATCTGAGGATGAACTACCTCAAGCATTTGTTGTCGATGTACCGAGGATTATCCAGCTTGCAAAAGCTATGGCCTCTGGCCGAGCCGATGAGAATAAAGCATTTGATACCGCATTATTCGCTGGAGTAGCGTATCAATTTGCGACTGCCGCTACATTAACCGATGGCAGCCCACGAACGTTTGCTGTTACCAACTAGATGAGTTTCGTTCGCCTACTTTACAAAAGCGGTATATCTCTGTAAGCTTGAAGTATCACAAATAAGTGGAGGAATTTATATATGTTTCGTAAAAACAAGCTCGCGATGCTTGTGAGTGAATTTTTGGGTACTGGCGTTTTGACGCTGACGGTACTTAGCCTTACTCACTCACAACTAAACCTGCCCTACTTTATTTCTACGGCGGCTGGCCTAACGCTGGCCCTTATGGTGGTGGCACTTGGTGGAATTTCGGGGGCAGTGTTTAACCCTGCGCTTACTATTGGTCTCTGGTCTGTGCGTAAGCTTAAGGCTCTACAAGCTGTTAGCTATATAGTAGCCCAATTTGCAGGCGCTGCTGCTGCTTGGTATTTGTTCTTATACTTTACTAAGCTGCACGATGTTAAGAACAATGGCGCATACGATGCCCGTGTGCTGGTGGCAGAAGTGGTCGGTACCTTTGTATTTGCCTTTGCGGTGGCAGGCGCTGTTTACCAGCGTTTGAGTGCAGGCCTAAAGGGCTTTATGGTTGGTGGTGGTCTTAGCATGGGTGCACTACTAGCTTCGCTTGGCTCGGCTGGTATTTTAAACCCTGCTGTTGCCATGAGCTTGCACCAGTGGGGTTGGCGCACGTACGTGCTTGGTCCTGTACTTGGAGCGGTAATTGGTTTTCACCTCTACAATCTTTTGTTTGTAGAAACAGAGGTTGCTGAAGTCGAAGAAGCGGCTACAGAGGCTGCTGCCGCAGTTGTAGTGCCAAAACCAGTGGTAAAAACAGTCGGTGCACAACGTGCGGCTGCCAAGAAGTCAACTGCTGCGAAGGCACCTGCCAAGCGCAAGACAGTTACTAAAAAATAATTAGAACTTTGTAAAGTATTATAAATCGCTCTCACCGAGAGGGCGATTTTTGTTTGGCTAATGTATAGACTTAGTTTTGGTTACGTTCAAGCAGCCTGTTCTCAAAGGTTCGAAGGTCTTTCATAGAGTCGCCCAGACCAGTTGCATCGGGGAATTTTAGGCTCTGCACGCTCTGCCACAATGCCTGCAGCAGCTCTTTGACTCGTTCTGTTTCGGTTGCGTCAAACATCACCTCTTTTTCGACAATTTTACCGTGTTCGTCAGGGTCGACAAACACTATACGACCGTGTGGTACGTGGTAGCCTTTATAGCTATGCGAGCCTTCTACCAATAGTTTGTAGCAGTAAAGTTGCAAGGTATAACGGTAAAGTTTTACGGGGTCTTTACCAAGCTGTCCTGTTTTGTAGTCGACCACGGTAATAGTACGATTATTTTTATCAATTTCAAGCAAGTCTATTTTGCCGCCCATATGGGCCGCGCCAACAAATACGCCTTCTTCGCGGAATGATTTCTCGGGCGCATTACCAACTGTAAACTGAGCTGTTTGAAGGTAGCCAGCTAGGCTTTCGGCGGCGCGTTCGGCGTATACTTGCAGTTCGTGTTCGCTAAAAGGCTGTTGCCGTAGGTGTGTTACGGCGTGCGCAATGATTAATTTTTGAGTCGGCAGAAAGCCTGTTTTGTTTAGTTCGTGCTGGGCAAATTCTAGGGCGCTATGCAGGGCGTTACCGTAGCTGGCATCGATACTCGGGGCACTGGGGAACTTTAGTAGCGTACCAAGCAGAAAGCTTTCGGGTCCACCGTACTTAAGGTCCAGAAAGTGCGTTAAATGGGTTGGACTGAGTTGATACGATTTCAGCCGCTCCATAAGTAAACTCTTAAGGTCTGGCTGCTTTGTAGCAAGGTGCCGAGACTGCCAGTTAAGCTCTAGTATTTCGAGCGGCGCTGCAGTGCGTTCAACCTGGGTAACTTCTTGGAAACCCTCGGGTAGGCTGCGGTTTATTACCCTACTATCATTTTCGAGTTCGTCAAAATACTTCAGCCTGTTTGTGGGTTTGCCTGCAAAATTATTTCGATGGCTGCTTAGGTGCAGGCCAGCTCGCGCACGGGTTTGGGCTACAAAAAATAACCGTAAACGCTCATCTTCGGTAGTGCCCGCATGGCGAAGGTGGGCAAGGTTTGCAGGTAGTGTAAGCTTATTGCCCATGCCACGGGCTTTGCTGCCCCACACTTCATCTTGGCAATTTGGCAGAAAAACGTGTAAAAATTCTAGACCTTTCGCTTTGTAAACAGTCATAAGCCGAACTGCCTTTTCAGCTTGCGTGTAGGGGCTGGTGTTAAGCATCTGCTGGTCGGCAGCCTGATATTCAGCAACAAAGCTCATTAGGTCGGCAAGTGTAAGCGCCTGGCTTTTGGTGGTTTGATGCTCGCGGAACTTGGCGCGTAAAACTGATAGTTCATTGACCGTTTGAAACAATACTGCCTCACCCTGCTGTTTAAAATAATAATCGCGCAAGGGGCTGCGAACGCTTGGCAGTTGGCGATCATTTGTCTGCTGGGCAGAGGTACCAATTAAGCCGTCTAAAATAGTTTCGGCACTGGCAATACTCACCTGCCCTGCCAGGGTCAGAAGCAACAGCACGGCATGTTTTGTTTCTTTGTGCTGTAGCCCAATTTCAGCCCAACTTTTATGAGTCTCTGCTGCTTGCCACGATATGCGCCAAATAGTCGCGGTTGAAAACTGCCAAAAATCGTAACTGAGTATTTGGGGCCAAAGACTGTCGGCTTGTTTTGTTTGGCCACCTTGAAGAGCTAAAAGCAGTCGAGACATGGTAAGAAGCTGCTGGGTAACGGGTGCTTCCAAAATATTTTCTCGGCGTTCGTAGTTAACCGCGACCCCCTCTTTTTGTAAATACGGCACAATAGCTTCTAGGTATGCGTGCTTGGGGGCAAGTACGGCAATTTCTTCTGGCGCAACGCCTTGTTTAATAAGTTTGGCAATGTTTTCGGCAATAGCTGTATATTCGCCGACATCGTTATTGTATTCGTGTTGGCCGAGCATAAGGGGTGGTAAGTTTTTGGCTCGAGGCGTAAGCTGTTTGGTGATGTTGGTCATAGTGTGATGTAGGCGAGATTCAATTTGGTTGGCAATAGCAGTGGCGGCCAGCAAAATTTCGGGTGCAGAGCGGTAATTTTCCTCAAGCGCAACCACTGTAACATCTTGGTATAGGTCATAAAAATCGCGCATGTTACTGTACTGTGCACCTTGAAAAGCGTAAATTGCTTGGTCATCATCACCCACGGCCAGCACATTTGGTCGACCCTCGTCGACGGGGTTATTGGTAAGCAGCTCGACCAGGCGAAGTTGTGCGGCATTGGTGTCCTGAAACTCGTCGAGCAAGATAAACTGGTACCGCTCCTGCAAGGTGTAACGCAGGCTATCATTGGTTTCTAGAGCGCGAATGGTGTGCAGTATCATGTCGTCAAAATCAAACAAGCCTTTGTGGTGTAAGGCTGCTTGGTATTGTTCGAGTACGGTGGCGAGCGCTTCAATTCTGGCCGATTCAATCCCGCCCGCTAACATGTACTGGCTTGTGTTATCTTTCACGAGCCAGGTGTTTTTCCAGGCAGTGAGCGGCGTGGTTTTGCCACTGTCTTGTGCGGCTGTAAGCGCGGTAGCAAGATCATCTGCCGCAAGAGCCGCGAGGCTGCGAATTTTAGGGTGTGTGTACTGCGGCGAGTACGCGTGCAAAGCCTCGATTAGCTCAATAAAAAGCGGCTCTGCAATCTCAAGTTTACGAGGTAGTGCCTTCACGTACGGTTCAAGAGTCGAGGACAGTGCTGGTTTGGTATGTTCAATGACACGGAGGTTCTCGGCGGCAATAGCGCGCAGATCATCTGGTTGTAATAGTCCGCGCTTCACTTCGCTAATGGTTGCCATGAGGTCGCCTAAATGGTGTCTAGTTTGTTTTATAGGACTTCGAAAGGCCGTTTTTTCGATAATGTCGGCTACAATTTGTCTTTTGCCCAGCTCGTCAACGGGGCGCTCGAGCCGCAGGTCGGTAAAATATTCGGGAAAAGTGTGAATAATGGTGCTCCCAAAAGAGTGGTAGGTGCCAATTGCCACATCGTAGGCGTCTTTGCCAATAAAACGTGTTAGGCGTTCTCGCATGTTGGTGGCGCCGTTTTCGGTAAATGTTAGACACAAAATATTTTGCGGTAAAGCGTCGGTTTGTTTCAAAATGTGCGCCACACGGGCGCTCAAAAGCTGTGTTTTGCCAGTGCCAGGCCCAGCAATTACCAAAACAGGCCCATATATAGTGTCGACAGCAGTGCGCTGAGCGGCGTTAAGTGACGCATAGAGTTCACGATAGCTATCCATACTCTCTAGTATAGCAACAGCACCGCCTGTGTTAGCCAATAACCACTACAGATCGATACTATTTATTTATTTATTTATTGCTGAGAACCGCAAACGGGGCAAAGATCTTGATGTTCTGAGGCGTAGGAAAGCTGCTCGACCGCCCGCGGTAAAGACTCGAACTCGGTAAATGCCCGAAAGTCTGCCGCGCCGCGCAGTAGCCAGCCAATCACGCCGCGCAAATGCACATCTCCCCACAGTACAGAGGCCCAGTATGGTCCAACAGGTGTAATGTACACAGGTTCTTTGGCACGGTACGCTAGCTTGGGATCGCCACGTGATTCTAGCAGTAAGTTGTGTGCTACAAACTCGGCATCGCGCAGGGCAGTTTGGGCCATGCCGCTAAACGGTGTTTCGGCATTATCGCCGATAACAAAAACATCTTTTGAACCTTCGGCTCGCAAAAACTCGTCTACCAACACTTTTCTTCGGGGGCTGAGTTTAAACTCTGCGTCTGTAAAGAATGGGTTATTAGCTACGCCAGCCGTCCAAATAATTGTGTGGCTGCGAATGGGCTTGCCTGAAACAGTTAGTTCTTCGCTGCTAGCGCCCTCAACGCGGCTCCCCATGTACAGTTTGACCCCAAGTTTTCGGAGGCGCCGTTCAATCCCCCGCCCGACTGGCCTGGGCAGTCGTGGCATAAGGTGTGGCATGGCTTCAACAAGGTCGATATGCACAGCGCGGCGGCGAATGTTGTGGCGTTTCATGCATTCCTTAAGATACGCGCCGAGGTCGCCTGCTAGCTCTATGCCTGTTGGGCCGCCACCTACCACTACGTAACGCAAGTCTGGTTTGTTTTCGGCTATTAACTGAGCATGCAAATGACGCTTAAAGCGTGTAATTTCGGGAATACTTTTTATGCCATAGGAATGTTCTTCCAGGCCTGGTATACCAAAATAATTGGTAACAACTCCGAGCGCCAAAATAAGCTTGTCGTAAGCTATAGCTTCTTTAGTTTCCAAAATAACGTTTTTTGCGGCTTGATCGACTTTAGTGGCTTTTGCCTCGACAATGGTAATTTTTTTGTTTTCAAAAATTCTTTCGAGCGGTATGGCCGAAATTCTTTCTGATCGCCCTGTGGCAGTTAGGTACATTGTGGGATAATAGTAAAAATCGGAGCGCTCCGACACCAGTGTTACTTCTGCGAAATCTTCGTTACAAAGTGCTAAGGCGGCCTTAATGCCCCCAAAGCCACCGCCGACTATTACAATTTTTTGCTTGGGATTTTTTTTGGTGTTTGCCATAGATGTGCCCATTGTATCAGTAAGCATAAGTACTTCGCAATAACATGCTGTGGACTGAGTAAAATCTATTAATGACCGTCCAACCATGATAAGCTTAAACATAATGAAAGATCTCAAAAATGCCCTCCAAAAACACGGTTTCTTAGGTGAGCTGGACGATTCACCTGAAGCGATCGAAACGTATAGTCACGACGCCAGTATGTTCGAACTTCGCCCCCAAATTGTCGCGCGTCCCCGTGATTCCGCAGATGTCCAGCGGCTCGTACGCTTTGTCGCTACACACAAAAAGGAACACCCAGGCTTGTCACTGACAGGTCGCGCGGCAGGCACCGATATGGCCGGAGGAGCCATAAACGAATCGATTATTGTGGATTTTGCAAAGTATTTTACGCACATCGGCCCAATTACTGGTTTGAAAGGTACGGCCCAGCCAGGCGTGTTTTACCGCGATTTCGAACGCGAAACACTGAAGAAAAATGTGCTTATGCCCTCCTACCCTGCCAGCCGCGACATGTGCCAGATAGGCGGTATCACGGCCAACAACTCTGGCGGCGAAAAGTCGCTCGAATATGGCAAGGTAGAAAACTTTGTCACCGAATTAAAAGTTGTGTTTGCCGATGGTAAAGAATACACAGTTAAACCGCTTACCAAAAAACAGCTTGACGCCAAGATAAACCAGGGCGACTTCGAGGGCAAAATTTACGAACGCATATTCAAGCTCTGCGAAGACCACTACGACGCCATAAAAGAGGCGCGGCCAAAAGTAACAAAAAACAGTATGGGTTATAGCCTCTGGCGCGTGTGGGATAGAGAAACGGGCATTTTTGACCTCGGGCAACTAATTGTAGGCTCTGAAGGCACGCTGGGGCTGATTACCGAAACCACGTTTCGTTTGGTACCACACCGCCCCCATTCGGGTCTGTTAGTATTATTTATGAAGAATATTAAAGATCTCGGCGAACTTATACCAAAAGTCTTGTCTCATAAACCTGCCACGTTTGAGAGTTTTGACGACCAAACCTTATTACTTTCACTTCGTTTTATGCCAGCGTTTTATCAGCGCCTGGGTTTTAAAAAGTTCGTTCACTTACTTTTTAGCCTTATTCCCGATGGCTTGCAACTGCTAAGGGGCGTACCAAAGCTTATCCTTATGGTCGAATTTAACGGTGATTCTGAAGAAGAAGTACGAGCCAAAGTACGAGCTCTACACCACGACCTTAGAAAAAAACGTGCCCGCTACGAAATAAACGGCTTCGAAGAAACGCCAACCGAAGGTAAGAGCCAAAAGTTTTGGATTATGCGCCGCTATAGTTTCCAAATTTTGCGCAGTAAGGTTAAAGATAAGCACACTGCACCATACATTGATGATTTTGTGGTGCCGCCCGAACACTTGGTAGAGTTTTTGCCGCAACTTCGTAAAATTTTGAAAAAATATAAGCTGTTTGCCACTATTGCCGGCCACATGGGCGATGGCAATTTCCATGTCATACCTCTTATGAAAATCGAAGACGAAAAAGAACGTCGCAAGATCGAGCCCAGTCAGCGCGAAGTGAACAACCTAGTCTTAAAGTACGGTGGCAGCCTGAGCGGTGAGCATAACGATGGCTTGGTGCGCGGTCCGTGGCTTGAGGCCCAATTTGGTAAGCCTGTGCTGGCACTGTTTAAACAAGTCAAACACATATTTGACCCCGAAAACATCTTTAACCCCCGCAAAAAAACTGACGCCTCGTGGGACTACAGTTACTCGCACATCCGCGAACATTTCTAGTCGCATGAATTCTGGGTCAAGTCCGTATGATAGTGGTTATAATAACAGGCTCCACTCGGGAATGCATGTTCAGCCATGTTCGTGGGGGGGGTGATTGCTGCGATCGCTCGGTGTGTTAGACTACGATTATGAGTGAGTCGGATGATTGGTATCGATC
>JBATSO010000065.1:0-7334 GCA_049293335.1 Saccharimonadales bacterium (SeqCode) | reverse complement strand
TTTGAGCGAGAGTCGCGCTATGTTCGGCGGCTAGTTTCGCCAGTCTCAACTCATTTTCGGTCTGTAGCTTCGCTACCTCAGCAGCCTTGGCAGCACGCAGTTCAGCCAGTTCGGTTTCACGTGCCGCTAGCTCAGTTTGCATCTCATTGCGCGTTGTGGCCTCTGTGAGTTTCAGCTCATTTTGCTTTTCTCGCTCCATGAGAACCATGCGCTCATGCAGTTCACGCTCAAACTCGTGATTACGCACCTGCTGGACGATATCGGCAAACCCTGCCTCGTCTACCTGAAAGGCTTTTTTACAATGCGGACAAATCACATCTTTCATATGCGTACAGTATACCCCGAATCTGTTAGATGAGGTATCTTTACTGCTATATGTCGTTGGTGTTTTCTAGGGTAGTAGTATGGAGATGATATTTTTTTTCAAACGCGCGTATACGGCGTTCAATACTTTTTAGTCGAGCGAGCAGTAGTGTTCGACCTTCGGCTGCCTTTATTCCGTGATACAGCAACTTAAATTGTGGGTCAGTGTGTTTCGGAAACCAGCGTTCTTTGTAGGCATACACATAGGGGTGAGTGTTGCCGAACTCATGGTTTTGCCAGGGCTTACCCCCATCGAGACCTAGCTGAACAAGTACATACGTAAGTTCTGGGCCGTACTGGTTTTGCAAGTACGCATAGCGTTTGTTTTCTTTCAGGTCGGGAGCAGTGCCATCGTGGTCCTTTAGAACATGCAGCATAAATTCAATATCAAGCTGTTTTTGAAAAATTACATCGAGATCTGCTTGAAAATGCCAATAGTACACATCTTTATCATAGTGCTCTAATGTGCGGCGCCACTTTCTATCGAACCACAGCGCAAACCAATATGGCTGTGTGGGTAGGTGTTCTTGCAGTAGGTTGCCGTCTTTGTCAGGGAAACAAAGCCTAGGCTGATTCTTGTCCAACGAATGCGACATGACATTCTCAGTATAATACTTTGGAGCGTTCATGCAGAGCTTAAGGCTCATTATTTTTTAAGTAGACTTCGGTATACTAGTAGGTATGGAAACAAAGCAAATTTTGGCGGGGGTTGCTGCGCTGTTGGCGTTACTGGCGTACATTCCGTACCTGCGAGCGCTAATCAAAAAGAAAATTCAACCCCACCCCTACACCTGGCTTTTGTGGTCGATTGTGACGGGCATTACCCTAGCGGGGCAGTTGGTGAGTGGTGCTGGCGTGGGCGCCTTGCCGACGGCCGTGTCGGAGGTTATGACGGTGTGTATATTTGTGTTTGCACTGCAGTTTGGGTTTAAGCATATTGAGCGAGTCGATAATTATTACCTAGCAGTGGCGCTGGCGGGGTTGATCCCCTGGGCAATTACGCACAGCCCAACCATTTCGGTTATTATTGCCGTGGGGATTGACCTAGTGGCTTTTGCTCCAACGTTTCGTAAGACCTGGCGCAACCCAAAGTCGGAGGCGCCCATATTGTACGGTGCCAATACTATTAAGCACATGTTTGGTTTGCTGGCGCTGCAGTCATACAACATCGCCACAGTTTTGCACCCGCTGGCCATGGTTGTCGCCAACGCCCCCATGACGCTCATCATCCTCCTGCGCAAACCCCGGGTGAAAATTTAACCTGATTTCTCACCGGATTCCGGTTGGGGTGCAGTTAAAGATAACGCTCGCAAGCACTGCGGTGCAAATTAGGTACCGCCTATTTGTCGACTTACATTATAGCGCGGACTAGATTGGCTGATTGATCATGAGCAGGCTGCAACTTTCTCCCCGCTCAAAATCACGACTTCAAGCGAGCCATAATGTCCATCAACCCCTCGTAATCCTTCACCACGTCATACCGAACATTTTGTTCAGCCAGCAACTGGAAATGCTGGCGGGCATAGTCTATCCGTAGCTCTTGTGCAGGAGTGAGCTGAAGTGTGCTCAGCGAGCCCTTGGTCTCGGCTACGAAATATATATGTTTCATATCATCTCGGTCAAACACGATCGCCCAGTCAGGGTTATAGTCTCCCACGGGCGTGGGGATAGTAAAGCCGCCAGGCAGCTTGGCATACACCGCTATTTCGCCTGTTTCGAGGTCTTGAGCAAAATCTCGCTCTATTTTCGAATCATAACGCAACAAATCGTAGATGTGCTTCTTGACCTCCAAAATACTATCGCCCTCTGCCACGCCTTTTTTGCCTCGCAATTGTTTGAGGGTAAACACATCGTCCTCATACACCGCACCCGTTTTGCTATACGATATCCGATTAATCAGCGTTGAGGCTTTTTGCTCCTCTATCTGTTGCCCCGCCTGCTGGATAAACTCCTCAGGATTCACTGTGTAGTACCCAAATGTGCTGGCATTGATACCACTGAGAATCTTTGCAGTTGTACGCCGGGTCAATTGAGCGGCTTTTGCCACCTCGCCTACTAGGTCGTAGGTGGTACTGCCTAATATGCTCGCCGCCTCGATGTCGTTTCTTTTCTCGTTGACGAACCCTTCGCCGTCTTTCAGCGCATCGGCAGTCAGTATGCTCGCCATCTCGCCCTTGGTGACATTGATGCGCAACTGGCGCACTTTCAGATTTTTGTCGAGTGCCTGCACGGCATTTTTCACCAGCTCGTCGCTATCAAAATGCACTTGGTATGTGGTCTTTACTTTGATACGATTCCAGAGCTCTTGAAACTCTTTTTTGGCGAAGTTTTCGTTTGGCTGGTAGTTTTTTTCATCGATGTTATCGGCGAACCCATTTTCGGCAGCTTGGAATGTATTGGTGTCGTGGGCCGCCTTGGCGAGCTTGAGTATCTGCAGCTTAAATGGTTCAAACGTGCCAGATAATTCTACTTTTTCTTCGGCCACATCTGCCACTAACTGTTCCGTCACTTTGTACTCTTCGTCTAGATATCCCTTGCCACGCAGTTCAAAGATTAGGTTCATAGCCGTCATGTTATCGAGTGTCAGTTTATCGCCAGCAGCGTTTACGAGCGTGCGGCCGACGAGCACGTCTGTCGTGAGCGCAGGCGAACGGTCTTTGAGCGACTCGACCACTTCGCGTTGCAGCGCCGCCACCCAGTCTTTGTACGACTCGCTAGCTATTACCGTTAGTGTGTTTACATCAAAAAACTCGTCCTTCAACGTATCTTGATCCATGCGCTCACCTAGTTTGTTCACGGCAATACGCAGCCCACGCCCAATCTCTTGGCGTTTGCTGATTTCTGACTGGCTATGTTTGAGAGTACATATCTGGAAAATATTTGGGTTGTCCCAGCCTTCGCGCAGCGCCGAGTGACTAAAGATAAACCGTACGCGGTTGGTGCCATTCATGTCGAGCAATGTCTCTTTGTCTTTCATAATCAGGTCGTAGGCGCTCACATCGTCACTACCGCCCTCGCCACGCTTTTCACTACTATTTACAAACCGACCTTTTTTATCGATAGAGAAATAGCCCTCGTGTACTTGGCTGGCATCGTACTTTTCCAGATACTCTTGGTAGGCAGGGTCGAGCAAGCCCACTTGCCTTACGGCCTGCTGGTATTCGTCCTCAAATATTCGCCCGTACACACCCAGTAGCTTTTCGCCTGCGTCGCCGTACTCGCGGTATTTGCCGACTTCGTCTATGAAAAACAATGACAGCACTTTTATTCCACGACTAAACAGCTCGCGCTCTTTTTCTAGGTGCGACTTTATAGTCTCACGTATCTGTATACGTCGCACATGCTCCTCGCTGACATCCCCGATTGCTTGTCCAACCGCTACTGTCACACCGTTCGTAAACCGCACTGTATTGGTGATGCCATTTATCTCGGCTATTTTATACCCACGGTACTGCTGTAGTTCGTTTGAGTTGTCGTATAGATCAAACTCTTCGCCCGCTCGGCGCACGATGGGCTTCAGACCATTGTTTTGCTTTTGGTGAAACTCCAGTATCGCCGTCGGATTGTGCTTTGGTAGCACATCAATACGGTCGAGAAACACATAGCCGCTTGTGCCGGTACTGCCGACGACTTCGACGCCCTTTGCCCGAACTTTTTTGACCAGTTTCTCGTTGTAGGCATCGATTGGGTCGAGCTTGAAGATTTTGTTAAACAGCTTATCAGGAGTGTGAGTGGCCGAATACCGTGTGATGAATAGCGGGTTGAACTCCGTTAGCGCTGCCTCTGCCTTGGGACCGAACCGCTGTGGTTCGTCCATAATGACGATGGGGTTCGTGCGCTTGATGATTTCGATTGGCGCCACCTGTCCCGTTGCATCTAGACTGCTGTCGTATATCTTGCGTGACTCTTTGCTACTGGTCGCAAACGCCTGGTAGTTCATGATGATGACTTCGATATTTGCGGTGTTACCAAAGTTTTTTATGTTGGCGATGTTCGACTTGTTCTTTGTATCGTATATAAAATACCGCAGCTTTTTGCCGTATTCGTTTTGGAAGTAGTCCTGTGTTAGCTGCAGCGATTTGTACACGCCTTCACGAATCGCCACACTCGGCACCATGATGATAAACTTGCTCCAGCCGTACTGCTTGTGCAGCTCAAAGATGCTTTTGGTGTAGACAAACGTCTTACCCGTACCCGTCTCCATCTCTATGCTAAACTGCCGCCCGCCGTATGTCTTGGCATGCTTTATCTCGCCACGAGTCTGCACGTCTTTTACGTTTTTGTAGACGTCATTGTCGTTTATTTGCAGCTTGCGATTGGCAAATGCATACTCTTCGAGCATACCGCGCCGCCCCGCCACAATCTGCAACGGGTCTATCCGCGGCTGCCCCGCAAAACAATCCACCAGAGCATTGACCGCATCGGTCTGGTAGTCTTGAGTCGTGAACCGGAAATGATTTGCCATATTGCTATTGTATATCCTCTTTGTAGTCTGCGGCTATCATCCATCTGCCTCTCATGCGAAATGCCGGTATCGTGCCACGGCGCGCCCTGTTCGAAGCTACGTGCGCCGACACATCATTTGCGCTCGCCCATACTGATAGTCGGATGATGTTTACCGCTGACAGTATCGCTATCCTGCGGTACAATGCTTCGACAAGTAGGCTAGCAAACAGCTCCGTAAATTCATCGTACTTATCATCTGTTCTATAGCTGTCAAATGCCGGGTAGTAGTCGGTGTGTTTGCCTTTGTTGGGTATGATGATTGGTGGGTAGCCCAGCGCCATCAACTGCTGGTTTATCAGCACACGACCGATACGTCCATTACCGTCAACAAACGGATGGATTGTCTCAAACTGCGCATGGAACCACGCAATCTTGTCGAGAAAATACTGCTCCGCATCATCCTGGTTGTAGCCCTCTACCAGCCCATCCATCAGCCCTACGACAAACGCGGGATTCGCCCCGATGTGACTGCCGACACGCACCCACTCTTTGCCTCTACGGTAGCGCCCCGCCCAGTCGTCGCGAATACCTCGTAGCAGCATACGATGTAGCTCCAGGATATAGTCGCTAGTCAGCAGTCTACCAGGGTTCTTTAGCAGATATTTCGTAATGTCTGCTAAATTTTTTGCCTCGTATACTTCGCGGATATCACGATCTTTTCTCACTGTATCTCGCAGCAATATGTCCTCAGTGTCCTCCAAAGTCAAGGTAGAGTTTTCGATGGCATTGCTGTTGTATACCATTTCGGGTATCTCAGACAGGGCTATCTCGTGTATAGCCGCTTTATGCGCGCCAGCCAGCTCGCGGTACCTGACATGGAGTAGTGCGATACGATCTTTTGTCACCTGGTTTATCATGATGTATTCCTATTATAGCATACTTTACGTTAAAATTTGTAAGAAATAGCAATTTTTAACGTAAAGTTGACCAATTTATAGTACTTTTACCTTTATGTCGGTCGAGAATTGCTTCAGTCGTATGTCGACATTGATACGTACTTCGTCGCTGGCAAATGACGAATCTTTGAATGCCACGAGCAGCGGCTTCTCGCGGCCGATTGCATCGACGATATCCAGGCTGACCGTGTCATCAAAGCACGCCACCAGCGAATTACCACCCACAAAGTACACGGTGTGCCCTGCGATGTCTCGCTGCTCTATTGGTAGGTCGAGGGTGAGGCCGAGGCTTAGCGTGACCTCGGTCAGCAGGTCTTCGGCCGAACGGCCTAGTTTGATGGTGTCGGTGGTACCTAGTAGGGTTGTTTGCAGTGCCTCGCTTGGGTGCAGTCGCACATCGGTGAAGTTGCTACTGCTGAGTTTGTAAGCACGAAAGCCCGTGTCGAGCGGCGTGTCACGCTTGGCGATTTGCTCGGCATAATCCTCGCGTATCTTTGCGGCAGCACGCCGAATCCGTTCGCGGCTGATTTCGGGGATGGTTTTGTAGCCAGCTTTGTACGCCTCGCTTGCAGGGTCAGTTGCTTCGGCCAACTGCACCTGGATGTGCTTGCGATTACCACCGTCTTCGGCATTGAGCTGCATGACTGCATGTGCGGTTGTGCTAGAGCCAGAGAAGAAATCTAGGATGATCATATTCTGGTTGTCGCCAAAATCTGATGATGCGAGTACGAGATGCTTAATCAAGTCAACGGGCTTTGGGGTATCAAAAATTTTTTTATTATCGAATAAAGCAGTCGTCTCTTCAGTCCCATTCTCATTATAAAAGCGTGAATTATCAAGCAAGTCATTCATAACTTTTACTTTGCCATACTCTTCTGGCAGTAATGTACGCCTAAAGCCACCATTCTTTGTAATAAAAATTGTTTGGTTGAGCAGATCTTGGTTTACGCGCCAAGGTCCTTCAACTTGGACGTCCTCTGCTAGCATACCTTCTTTAACGACCATCGCATCTTTTAGAGAGTAAGTCATTGAAGTCGCTATGTAGTCACCAGCAGCATAAGTTCCGTCTTCACACCGAGCAGGTGTACCGTTGGGTATTTTTCTTAAAGTAATCTTATTTCCAGCATTGAAGACGGGACGGGTACTGTCAGAAATTGTTTCTACGCTCAGAGATCCGAGCTCATCAGATTTACAATATATTGCGACGTAGTCACATACATCCGACATGCTTTTGCTTAAGTTGGCGGACTTTCTTGCGGCACGTCTTTTCATGACTCCTACCCTGCTATTCTCACCAAAGATTCCATCACACAGTCCTAAAAGATGAGCAGCCTCATTGTCATCAATCGAAATAAATATCACTCCATCATCACTCAACAGGTCACGGGCTACGATTAGGCGCTCCTGCATCATGCTCAGCCAGTCACTGTGGTAGCGGCCATTGGTCTCTGTATTTTTGACTAGCTTGCCACCGCTTTCGTCGTCGCGCACGCCCAGTTCTTCTTCGTACTCGTCTTTATCTGCTGCGAAACTGTCTTTTTATATAAAGTCTTTGCCGGTGTTGTAAGG
>JBATSO010000064.1:0-18594 GCA_049293335.1 Saccharimonadales bacterium (SeqCode) | reverse complement strand
CAACCATGCGTGCTGCAACTTCTGCGTCAGTGAGTTTCTTACCGTATGGCATACGTATTTGTTTTTCGTCCTAAGCTATAGCTTAGACCGAACGGGTTCATGAGGCAAGGGGTAGTGAGGGGTTACGGATTTGAGGGTTGTCTAACAGAGATGAATGATATATAATTTTGTTAATGTCAGCAGGAGGCATAAAGGTTGAGCAATTAGACAGTGGCCTCAGAGCTGCTTTTGTTAACCTTCCTCATTTTCGTACACATTCAGCAAGGTTTACCGTTGGGGCGGGTTCTGTACACGAAACACCAGATGCCTATGGAGCAGCACACTTCCTAGAGCACATTACATTTCAAGGCACAGAAGCAATGCCTCATGAGGCGGATGTTCATCGCTACACAGAAGAAAAAGGATTAACTCAGAACGCTTTCACTAGCCAGATGTTTACTACCTATATCGCAGACGGTTACGATCTTGAGTCGGTTGGTTTCTTCGTAACCCAGCTTGGGCTAAGGCCTGTCTTGACTACAGCGGCTCTTGAAGGTGAAAGAAAGCCTATAGTAGATGAACTAAGAGGCTATGCTTCCAGCCCCTTCTTTAATGCTGGTATTGCTCATGCACGAGCAACAAGAGGTGAACTATACTCACGCCCAACCGGTGGAACCATAGAAGATGTTCAACGAATGACACCAGAAGCATTGAGGAGTTTTCATCAGCGACACTATAGGCTTGGTAATGCAGTATTGGTCTTGTGTTCTTCTGAGCCAGTAGAGCGACAGCGTGAGTTTACTGAAACTTTGATGGCTGGATACAAAGAAGAAGGCGTAGACCAGCCAGCTTTCGTAGAACTCGGTAATTTTAATCCAGACAACTTGGCTGCCTCATTACAACGAGTTGATTTGCCATTAACCGCTCAAAGCTCTGTAAGTATAAGCTATGGTATGCCTGAAACAACATCTTTTCGTGAGCAACTAAGCTATACCTTAGTTAGCATGATCCTTTCGAAGGTAGCCCATAATCGTCTACGTAGAGAGTTAGCCCTTTGTTATGGTGCAAAGACAGGTGTTAGTATATTATCTGACTCGAATTTCGGTCGTAATAAGAGCTGGTCGCATTTTACTGCTACTGCTAACTTGAACGGAGAAGACGCAGTTACGGGACTTGAAACACTACATACTGATGTATTGCATAGACCACTGCCCGAAAACGTATTTAAGTCTTCATTGCTCGCCCTACATCGTGATGTTGACCATGTAATGCAAAGCAACCCTGCACAAATTGCGAGCAGGGTGAGAAATATACTAACATTGTCGAAACGAGATGAAGTTGCTCTCGATGAGGTAGAGGATTTTGCAAAAACAATCTCACTAGGCACTTTAAGAAAGTTACATACGAACCTAACCGATACAAAACCGTTGGTGCTAGCGACCAGTCCTGACCAAGCAGTTCTTGATAGTGTAGGCGACTGGGCTGATAGTAAAATAGCTTAACTCACCCCCCTAAGTATGGATTGCTGATTATTGCATAATAATGTTTCGGGGGTCGGCGAAAATAACACTAGCGCTTGACAGGCACATATGTCGCCAAAAACGATTTCTAGCCCTGTTAAGCATTGATCCATAATGCACGTTGTGTGGGACACATTGCATTTTTGTTGATACATGCTAGCAAAAAAACTCGGCGTAACATACTCGTTCCATTTTATGTATCCAAGCGGCGCAGAATTAACTCAGCTTAAAAAACTATACGAAACTGAAGCCATACGCCCAGTGCTCGATAAGGTCTTTCCGCTCAACTCTACAAAAGAAGCGCTTTCGTACTACGAGTCTGGCAAGGCTAAGGGTAAAATAGTCATACGTATTTAATGTAGAAACTTGCTCGATAACACGAGTTTCGCACCAGCCAGCAGTGTCAGATGGGTCTTTAGCCGGGAAGTAGGGTGGGTTTGGTGATGGTTAGCGGGGTGTGTACCATGGTGGCTACTTTTGGGTAACGGCGACAAATTTTGCGACAAGAAAGCGGATGTCGTCCTCGGTGTGAGCGGCCGAGATTTGAACGCGAATTCGGGCTTTGCCCTTCGGTACAACAGGAAAGCTAAAGCCAACGACGTAGATGCCTTCATCGAAAAGTTTGCGGGCGGTCTCGACAGCGTCTTTTTCTTCGGCAAACATAATGGGCGTAATCGGGTGTTCGCCGCCCGCCACGCTAAAACCGGCTTCTGCCATAAGGGTGCGAAACAGCGTGGTGTTGTTTTTAAGTTTCTGGACGAGTTCGGGGTGCTGCTGGATGTAGTCAAGTGTGTAGAGCGATGCGCCGCAGGTACCGACCTCCATGGCATTGCTAAACAGGTAGGTACGGGAACGCTGGCGGAGGTAGTCGACAACAGCTTGATGACTGGCTATAAATGCCCCGCCGGCGCCACCGAGCGCCTTGCCGTAAGTACCAGTAAGAAAATCTATGCGGCCTTCTGTGCCAGTGAACTCTGGGGTACCTCGACCTGTTGCACCTAGCACGCCCGTAGCGTGGGCATCATCCACCATGACGAGCGCACCGTATGTGTCGGCTAGGTCACAGATGTCTTTGAGTGGCGCAATATGGCCGTCCATTGAAAATACGCCGTCGGTGGCGATAACCTTGAGTCGTTTGTCTTTAACGCTTTCGAGCTTGGCTTCAAGATCGGCCATGTCCATATGGGCGTAGATGAGCCGTTCGGATTTGGTCAGCCTAACGGCGTCGATAATACTGGCGTGGTTGAGCTCGTCGCTAATAATGGCGTCTTCGGGCCCAAAAAATGTTTGAAATAGCCCAACGTTGGCCATAAAACACGATGAATACAAGATGGCATCTTCCATGCCCAAAAACTTCGCGGTGGCGGCCTCGAGCTCTTTGTGAATCCCCTGTGTGCCGCAGATAAAACGCACGCTAGCCTGGCCAAAACCCCAACGCGCAAGCGCCGTATCGGAGGCCTCGCGCACGCCATCGGTGCCAGAGAAACCAAGGTAGTTGTTGGCACAAAAATTTAAGAGTTTTTTGCCGTCGACAGTGATTTCACGGCCTTGCGGCGAGGTAATGACGCGCTCTTCTTTCCAAAGCGATTGGTCTTTGATATTTTGCAGTTCGGTTTCGAGGATGGGTTTGAGTGCTGTGTACATATAATTAACTCCTTTGATTAGCCTTTATCCTGTCACGTGTGACCAAACATTAGCCATTCGCCTGTAGCAATTGCCGTGGGACTCATGGCTAATAGCTACACGATATTGTTTCGTGACGGGTGACACGCTATACAATGTTATTCTCATTTACTTTTCCATATTAAAAATCAGCTTGGGGTGCTCGTTCATGCTCCGTTCAAAGACGTCTGGGTTAAACTCGCTCAAACCAAGCACAGTGTCTTTGCCGCCTTTTAGTATGACATTCCATACTTTATCTTGCACGCCGTTGCTGGCTTGCGAAAGAATGCGCTGCGAAAGCTGCCAGGTTTTAAAGATTTCGCGGCCGATGATACAGTGAATGGTCAGACCAGCGACGATGAGGCGCGGGAACTGCGGTATAGTCAGGTCGCCATCTTTTACACCAAAAAGCACAATGTGACCGCCGCGGCGAGTGCTGTCGATGGCGTTATTTACGCTGCTCGGCGGGCCAGCCATCTCCATGCTAATATCGACGCCTTTGCCATAGGTAAGCTCGCGGATGCGTTCAATGACATTGGGGTCATGTTCCCATTGATTCTGCTTGTTTGACTGCTCGATGAGAATGGTTTCATCGGCACCGACCTGGCGAGCCATTTCCAGGTTTGTAGGACTAATATCGACAGCGATAACCTTGGCTGCCCCAAATTTTTGGGCGATGAGAATGCTAAAGAGACCAATCGCACCCGCGCCAAAAACCGCCACACGCTGGCCGCGCACATCAACCTTGCTGAGCGCATGAACGGCGTTGCCGAAGGGGTCCATAATGGCGGCCACTTCTGGTCGTATACGGCTACTGTCGATAGCCCACAGGTTTTTGGCCGGAAGTTTAACATACTGCGCAAAAATGCCGTCAATGGTAATACCCAAAATAGCCTCGTTCATACAAACATTTGCTTCGCCCAGACGGCACTGGTAGCATTTGCCACAGGTAACATGACTGTCACCAGAAACAAGGCTGCCCACCTCTATTTTGGCAACGTTTTTGGGGTCTGGGTCCCAGTAGAGCGAATTTACCTTTGAGCCAACCTCAACCACCTCGCCCACGAATTCGTGGCCAACGACTCGACTCTGTTTTTGGTCACGAGCGAGCGCTGCCAAAAATTGGTCTTTGAACGCTGTTCGGTGCCAAAGACCGCGGTCGCTGCCGCACACACCAGCATAGTTGACCTTAACTATGACTGAACTAGCATCGTCTGAATTGTGCGCTTCACTCAGGCTTGGAACGGGAAGCTCGGCTCGCACAAACCCTTTTGAATCGTCCCAGGGTTGGTTTTGGGTATCTATAATCAGTCCATGCATAGCTACCAGTCTGCGCGATTCGGGTCGTTCGAGCAACCTGCCCTGGTATCAAAATATTGACACCACTCTTTTTGCCCGCTTCTATCGCTGCTGTACATGACTCGACCGTTTGTGAAAGTACATGGTTTACCACGTTTTTGGGCGAGCTTTTACATTTGGTTTTAATGGTACCGATTCCTGTATACTAATGGTAATGCGCAAGCGAGATACGAGCGACCAATCCGACGCCATGTCGAAGGCGTTAAATGCTATTGATATGGCTATTGCCAGCCGGGTGCCACCCAACATGTTAGCCGATGTTGTATGCATTTTTTTGCCCTTGCAATTTTTGACAAACTGTGCTAATATTGCATACATGTTACTACAAGCGTTTGGTTTTAGCTTTTTTACCACCCCCCGCAAGGAGGCCGTGTAAGCTTGTAACCAAAACCACATAAGCAACCACCCGCCTCCACCAGGAGGCGTTTTTTGTACTAAAGCCTAAAGCACTACTATACATAAGAGCACCAAGAAAATTATGAACGCTACACAATCTATCTACCCTGCAAATCCCCACTTTTCTGAGACCATCGGCATACAGGCTGCCCCCCCTGTGAATGGCGTATTTCAGTCTGGCTCATTTCATCAAAAAGCAGTAAACGAATTTTTCGGTATAGATGCTACTAATAGCACGGCTGTCAGCGCCGCAGAAAAACGCTTGGCCTGCTACCCTACCCATAACGCACTTATTCAGGCGCTCGGTGAGCAGGCTATTCATACCGCCATGATTGCTGTCGATAACACATATTCTGGTCGTGTAAAAAGTGCCATAGAAGCCATGCGTGGCACAGATGGCAGTAACTACCGCATCGTCGGAAAAATTGCCATAGCGGTTGACCAATATCTTTTACTGCCCCCAGGTTCCCGCGAAGATGATATTACACAGGTTATGTCCCAACTCCCCGCCCTCGTACAAGCCGAGGGTGCCATAGAAGAAAACGGTTGGGAGGCGCTTGAACACCATGACACGGTTGCAAGCGCTCAGCTTGTTGCTGCGCAAGCAGGTATGGTTGCTGGAAAAGACGGAACGCCAAAACTAACCGCCGCTATTGCTTCTGATTTAGCTGGTCGCAAAGCTGGCCTCCATGTTGGCCGTAAACTGAGCACAGAGGGCAATGCTACAACATTCTGGTTAATTACAGACCAATCAACCGTACCTGAAAGCCTGGCAGAAAACCCAACTCACGCTGCCTTCACTTTTTCTGTACCCGACAGCAAGGGAAGCCTACTCGAAATCGTCAGTCGGCTGAGCGACGCCGGACTTGACCTTACAGATATTGATTGTCATCTGGCGTCTACCGAAAGTCGCCGCTCGTTTTTCGTAGAACTCAAGCTTGGCGCACAAGCACACTCAACAAAATTTCACGAAATCATGGCAGAGCTAAAAGAAGCTTATGATATAAACGTTTTGGGTGTATACCAAGATAGAACAACCCCAGACGTACATACTGCTATGATCCGTACTCATAAAACCGACCTGGCCTTAGTGCATGAACTTTGGAATGGCCGTAGCGGAGGGGAAATTGCACAAAATTCACCCGTTGTATATGTTGAGGCCAAAAATACGGTTGGTTCACTGAAAGGCATGCTCACAGCCTTTCGAGACAATTCTATAAACATTGTAGACATGAGCCGACCATACGCACCGACTGGTAATGGCAGCCGTGGTTTTTATTTCGTTTTGTCACCTGGTACTGTTGCCGATGAGGTTTTGGCACAGCTATCTGCCGATGGCTACGAAACACAGCTCTGTATCCATGACGGGGAAAACCTTGGCAGCGCATAGTGGCTTTTGTGGCCTTGAGTTTTCACCTCTGTTCGGCTACAATGTTTCTCTAGTGTGGCTCTTTAGCTCAGTTGGTAGAGCAGAGGCCTGAAGAGCCTTGTGTCCCCAGTTCGAGTCTGGGAGGAGCCACCACGAAAGAATCGGTCGAAAGACCGGTTTTTTCGTGGTGGAGGGTACCAGACTCGAACTGGATGCGTGAACGAAGTGAACCACCAGTTCGACGCCAAGTGCACTGCCAGCAGGAGCTTGCTCCGAGGACGGTGCGCTGCGCGAGCCGTCAGGCGAGGCCTGGGAGGAGTCATGTCAAGCTGGATGCGTGAGCGAAGTGAACCACCAGTTCGACGCCAAGTGCACTGCCCGCAGGAGCTTGCTCCGAGGACGGTGCGCTGCGCGAGCGCAGCGAGGACTGCGAGAAGCCACTAAAGAAAATACCCCGAGCATAGACCGAGGTATTTTCTTTAGTGAAAGGACACACGAGTTATTTAGGGCTTTGGCACGCGCCCAAGACCACCGGGTGTAACATGAACGTAAAACTCGCCATTTTTGCCGGCCAATTTTTCGAATATAGTTTCGTAATTACCCCATATGAGCGTGCCGCCTTCGCGCCAATAAGGGCTCATCTCTCCATCTGAACCAACCCAAATTTGCTTATACTGATACGTTTCGCCACTGCCGCCAGGCACACGGCCGTTCCACTGGTTAGTGTTCCACGCACCTGCACAAATTGAAGCAGTGTCATAGCCTGCGGCATTACAATCATCCCATACCTTGTTCCATTTCATAACCAAATGGTCTTTTGCGTAGACTCCGCAGTACGCTTGGCCATCCATTCCTTTTGCAGCCGCCCAGCTAGCACACGTCCCTACAAATGTACGAGCCTTGTCGTTATAGCCGTATTCATCAAAACCTGTGCCTGCCGCAGCTCTCGCTGGCACTGCCAAAGCACATACGGCAAAAAGACTCATTGCGAAAATTAGACCAAACTTTTTTAATGTTACTGAAAGATTCTTTGACGCGTGTACCATACCCTAACCAGCCGTTAGACTTGAGGGAGGTTGCGTTTGGTTCTAGAATTTAGGCTTGTTAGTATAGCACCGTTTGTCTATGTCACTAATGTACTGAGAGAAAATGCTGTGTTTAATCTAGTCTTGTACTAAACAGTTAATATTTTCAGTTCGTACTGTTTATCTTATGGCAGCCAGCTTACTCGTAGCCGCTTTGGCCGAGGAGTCGCTCTATGGCGCCAGCCAGCGACTCTGCTTCGTGTGCAGCGCTTTCAGCGGCGTTCATCTTTTGGGCCGTTTCCGCATCGATCCGCTTTACGTGCTCTTCGCTTTCATTAATAACTTTTTCGCTTTCTAAAATTTTGCGCCGCACAATATCGGTTTCTGTATGACTGTCTGCTGCTGCAAGCAACGCAACGGCTGCATTCCGTTTTTGCGTGGCGTCATGTGCGCGATCGTGGTACTGGCGCTTCTCGGCTTCGGCAACTTTATGCATGTTTTGCGCATCTGCTTTCAGCGCCTGACTAGCCTTTCGCATCGCACCCGCCGCTTGTTGAATATATGATCTAGCTGGCATATCTTTGTCCTAACTTTTACGTCTACTACGCTAAGAATATACCCTGTAGGCGGCAACTATTCTGCGACCCAGCTCACGTCAAAACCACCAAAATGCTCATAATTAAACTAGCCGTACGACGCTAAATAAGCGTGTTTATTAGCTAGAGAGTAGGTTTGTACCCCTGCACTCGTTCTATTTGGCCGTATAGTGACCATGACATCACCAGGCAGAGTCAGGTACTTCTCGGTGACACTACCCGTGACGTCGGTGATGAAGTCTGGGGAGTCTCCGCTGGCGGTGTAGCCGTAGTAGTCATTGGACACATTTGAACCATTGGTATCTTGGTGGCGGTAGAGTAACCTACCTTGGACATCACGGGCGTAGGTGGTGGTGGAGCCATTGGCGTTGGCTTCGGTTATACCCACGTTGCGGTCGCTACTGTCGTAGGTAAAGGTGGTGACTATAGCAGATGAAGATTTTACCTGGGATGCAGGTGTAACAGATGACTGTTTTATCTGAGATACCCGAACTATATCGGATGTTTCAGGGGGAGCATTTGACTTGTGTTGGCCGAGGGTGAGGGATTTGTAGCGGGAATAAGTGCTAGAGCGAACAGGCAGATGGGCGATGGAATGGAGCGAAAGAATTTTACTAGAATGATGTGACATAATAATAAATCTAGGATCAACTTTAACCGAATAATGTTTTGGCGACTTTTTTAGAGAATTCACGTAAGTGGGCATCATTCGGTAGTACTAACGGCGCATTGCCATACTTAACATTTTTTCCTAAGAGAAAACTTTTCAACATTGGAGCATCAAGAGAAATCTGGATTAATGTCCTATAAACTTTCATTGTTTCATCATATACGTTTGAATCTTCCCATAACTGATCCTTTTTTATCACAAGTGGTCTGTATTTTTTACCATAATAATTTTGAGTAAAGTGGAATAAATCAACCCACTCCTGTTCCAAACCATTATGATAAAAATATACAGTTGCATTTAATTCAATAGAGTCTTCTTCGGCGTAGTTACTAGATATGAATTTCAACTTAATACCGCTAGCGTTTTTGTGGGTGGCTATAATTAGTGTATCAGTGCCACTAATTTTATAATGCGAAAGGGATTCTTCGGCAATTTTTTTGATTACTTCTTTTCTAGTCCAGAGTTTATTATCTTTTCGCCTTTTGTAAGTTTTATGAAACAACATTTCTCAGCACCCCCTCTGACACTTATACTTATAGTTTCCGCGCCATGTTTTCTTATAAGTCCACAGTGAACCCGATCTACCCTGGGGGTCATTTGAAACATAGCGTTGTAACTGGCGTACACCTTTATTCATTGCTGCTTTGTTGTGTGGTTTCAATTCAACGTAAAGCGGCCAACCTTCAATGCAATGGCCTCGTTCCCTTTTTGAAGGATCTAGAAATTGCGTGATTAAAATTGATTTGCTGCTATCACCTTCAGCTAAGAGATTTACTGCGCTACGCCATTGGGCGACGTAATCTCTTAACGTCCAAAACCCCGTTTGTATATCAATATGCTCTTTGTGACTATCAAGCGAAATGACAGCTTCAACCGGTACATAGCCATCTATATGACACTCCTTAGAAGGAACTGTATTTGTTAGCGAAATACCAAACATCTTAATCTCCTATCCTATTGAGGTTTTCGTCGAAGGTATCTGTTCGACTAGAGTTTAGTGAAGGGCCATCAAAGCTGTAGCCATAAACACACAAGCTTTCTTTCGCTAAAGCCCATAATGATTCCTGTTGCAACCTCAATGTTTATTGAGCCATCTACCCCCTCTCCTACTCTTAGCAATTTCCTATCTTCATCGTAATACCCTTCGCTTTTCAACAATCCGGATTTAAAGCTCATATGGTTATCTCCTAAAGATATAATCTGATCGATATATACCTCTCCCGGGGTAGACTTGGGAAGCATAAGCTGTTTGCGCCTTGCGCTTTCCAGCGGAAAATATCCGAAGACATACAATACGCGCTGGGTAGCTATGTCAACTAAAATTTGCAGAGTAGCACAAGCTAATAGAGTTAGTTCTTGTTTAGGCTGAGAGTAAAGTATCTTCTCAGGTGTAAAATCAACCGAAGCTTCGTTTTTAAGGTACGTCAGTTTTCCTCTAATATTAGGTTTATCAGGACGAAGTAAAAAAGTATCGTACATATTAATTATCTACCCTTTCTGGAACTTTTAAACACAAAATGTACGATTTTCTTGCTTCTAGGATTTACGACTAACTCATAGGTTCCTTTTCTGCCATTCATACTGCCTTTTGCTAGCCATGCAACCGTTCCTTTTGCTTTTCGTGGGTCAGCTGTCGGTTTTGTTGACATAATTTCTTTAATCAACAATTTACTTTCCATATATGGCCGAGTTCCGACATGTGTAGTAGCCGT
Organism: Saccharimonadales bacterium (SeqCode); assembly: GCA_049293335.1. Classification (GTDB taxonomy): domain Bacteria; phylum Patescibacteriota; class Saccharimonadia; order Saccharimonadales; family UBA4665; genus JAGXIT01. Next base: position 8,306 of record JBATSO010000064.1, on the reverse strand, counting down.
TTTCGTATAAGATAGAATCGGCACAGCTTTCCTGGCTTGACTGGCTCGATAGGCAATAGTTACTGTTTTCGCAGCCTTTGCGGCGATAATTGCGCCACCTGCCCCTACCGCCGCCAGAGCTATGCCTGCACATGCAACGGCCGCCGCTTTCTTATCTCCTGCTGCCGCATAGCTCGCAGCCGCCACGCCACTGGCAACCATCCCAATAAGCCCTGGTATCATTGCAGCATAACTTGCGAATGATGCTATCTTCTTGAAGTTTATCTTGGTGCCATCTAAGTCAAAGTCGTTTACAGGATCATTAGCATAGACGTAGGCATTATCATTGCCACCTGGTTCTGGATCCACACTCAAGAACCTCCCAAGGGCTGGGATGTACACTCGTGCCCCCATTTGTATAGGTGCAGTAGCAAGTGCTACTTCTGTTAGTTTCTCATGTTGTCCTACATATGCAAAGCTGGCACCGTTTAGAGTGTTCCATGGGTTTTGTTGGGTTGGGAGTTTTTCTCCGAAGGGGCCTGTTTGGTAGGTACCTAGGGTGTTACCATCTGCGTCTAGTGTTGCGAAGATGTCACCGTGGATGTTAGGGAGGGAGTAGGTTTGTACGCCTGCACTGGTTCTGTTTGGTCGTATCGTGACCATGACATCACCAGGCAGAGTCAGGTACTTCTCGGTGACAGTACCCGTGATGTCTGTGATGAAGTCTGGGCTGTCACCGCTGGCGGTGTAGCCGTAGTAGTCGTTGCTCACATTACTACCATTGGTATCTTGGTGACGATACTGTAACCTCCCCTGGACATCACGGGCGTAGGTGGTCGAGATGCTCCCAGCAGCACTTGTTTCGGTTATGGCGGTGTTACGGTCAGAGGAGTCATAGGTGAAGTTGGTGGTAGTGTCACCAGAGCCGAGTTTGGTCGTGTTGCCGTGGGTGTCGTAGGTAGCACCGTCATACAGGGCATTGCTACTGCTCACCAGCCTATCTGCTTGGTCATAGCAGTAGGTAGTTTCTGCGCCGTTTACACTTTGCCAAGTGCGGTTACTATCTTTGCCGGAATTTGGATTATTGTTTGCCACACTGGCGCAAGGGCTTTTGGTGTTGTCGTAGCTGTACTTAAAGTTATTGCCCGCCACATTCGCCTCCACTAGCCTTCCGGCCGTATCGTAGCTGTAGCTCTTAGCCTGGCCAAGTTCAGTGCCGCTCGTGATGTCTCCGGTGACGGCACGGGTGACGGTGTCACTCAGGGTTTGGGCTGTTGTGGTGGTGTAGGTACGGCCTACGAGTCTACCCAGACCCGTGGTAGTACTTTCACGCGTAAGGTTAAGCTTGAGGCCAGTGGGGTACTGCACGTTTGTTATGCGGCTAAATTCATCGTACGACACCGTGGCATAGGTAACACCATCGAGTTTCTGCTGGGTAAGCCTATCGACACTGTCGTACACAAAGTCTTCGGTGCCCAGTTTGCCGACACGCTGGCTCAAATGGCCTTTGCTATCGTAGGTGCTGGTCGTGACATTCCCCTTGGCATCGGTGTATTTTACATTTCGGCCAAGCAAGTCTGTTTCGACCGTAATGGTTCCGCTACTGTCGCTGCTGCTGGTAACGAGCGGATTACCGCCAACAGCGTAGTTGTTGCTAATGGTGCGGGCTGGCTGACCGTTGTAAGCTGGTACAGTCGTGGTTGCGACTCGTTCGCGGGAATCGTAGGTGGTGCAGGTCCAGGCATCTTGGTTGTAGCGCGTGGCTACCACTTTACCAGCATCGTCGTAAACTGTTTCGACCGTGCGGCCAGCTTGTGGGCCAGTGCCATCTGGGTCGGGTTCGGTTTTGAGCCGCAGCATGCCGCCCTGGCGATAAGATTTGCTGGTGTCGCAGGGGTTTAGCACACTCTCGGCCGCGTTGTAGTAGTCGTACTTAGTAGTAGCCCCGCCAGGCAAGCTGCTACTTTTTTGGCGAAGAAAACTCCCCGGCGCACCCTGCTGCTCGTAGGTGCTAGTAGCAGTTAGCGCCAAGCCAGTGGAATCGGTGGTGGCACTTTGGGCAAGGCCGAGTTCTGGGGTACTACCATAGTTAGTTTTACTCACCAGTGTGGCGGTTTGCCCACCACTGGTCGGCGCCCCATATACTGTTTGACTGGTCTGAAGGCCGTAATCTGGCACAAGCTTGTCACCCCAAAAGTTTCCGTTACTTGGTTCTGCGCCAGTTACATCCATACTAAATGCATAGTAAGTGCCTGTAGCATTAGCATATTCGACTTTTATGCGGACATACGAATTCGCCGCAAGCGTAATTGGCGTACCTCCCGTGCATTTCACGGTATTACCGCGGTATGCCCAATCGTTCATGACGATTGTATCGTTTACGGTTATGCGCATAGCATCGTCGTAACAGGCGTTGAAGTTATACGAGCCACCAGTGGTTGCTTTGAATTTACCTGTTGCTACAAACCCTACGCCCTGTGTGCCTGTATCGCCGCGCGTATAGGGGAATTGAGTTGGTGAACCAGTGCTATCGAGCCAGAAGCGATCGGGCTGCGCAGGGTTAAAGCTGGTGGTATGTAGCTTGGGTGCACCAGTAAACATGCCTGCTGCTACTCCGTTTACGGCGGGTAGTTCTTTGTAGTCGTACCATGCCAGAGCTAGGCCTTTTAGGCCCTCATCGTACGCAGTACTCGTGTGTGGCACCTGTGCCGCATAGGCAGGCAGAGGCGTACGGTCGCCACCAAACCAAGCGCTAGGGGCGGGGCCATAACTATCGGTTGGCATGTCGTTAGCGTTGTATATGGTAGTGCTTTTTAAGCCCGTAGCGTCAGTTGTGCCAAGCAGAAGATCCTTAACGGCATCCCATTGTTGGTACGTTTCTTTGCCCGTAACATCTGTGTCGCGAGTGGTACGAAAGGTGCTGTCGTATTCAACACGGCGGGTAAAACCATTTGGTTCGGCATCGCCCGTAATACGTTGTTTGGTCTGACCCAACATGGCAGTACCCGTAATTGCATAGCCAAGAATATTTTCAACGATAAACCCTTCACAATTATCTGTATGAGATATGAAGTGATCGGCGCCAATAACACACCTACGAATAGGTGCTGTTAGGCCATTGGCCTGGGGTGTGTCGTATGCGTAACCAATAAAGCCGACTTTTTGCTGGCCTTCACAGTTTGGATCTGGAGAGACCATTTGATCCCAGCCCCAAGCAAGACAACTATAAAGCGCGTGTGTGCCAGGCAATTGCTGGAGCAACAGCGAAGCAGAAATATGTGGCTCGGCGGTGTAGCCTTCGGGGACAGTGCCAGTTGTAACCCAATGGTCAACAGGATTTGAGATCTTTGCATAACGAACAAAAGGAGTGGCATACGGAACGTATTCGATGGTTTGCTGCTGGCGCGTTGCCCCAGCCGTGGCGGCTGGTGCAGTAACCGCGTTGGCACGGCCAATGGCATCGTAGCCAATTTGTGTAAGAACTGTGCTGTCTAACGTACGGCCCGTAACAGCGCTAGCAGCAACGGCATCGTTGGCAAGGCTATCGCGTATACCTACAAGTTGTGTACCAATTACTTTACCCGTAACTGGGTCGAGTATGGCTTGGTACTGGTAGTCTGTCGCTTCGTCGCCAGGTTTCGCAACTCTTCCGAGCACAGGTGTTTTATTGCCAAATGCGTCTTGGCCTGCGTCTGAATAGTAGAAATATGTAGTACGTGCGTCGTTTGTCACGAGAGCACAAAGCAACCCAGCTATACTTACATCTGCTTTATCAAGGTACCCCCCGCTGCTAGAGTTGGTGCACTTGTTGTTACCATCGGCATAGTAGTAAATTTTTGCATTGCGGTTTGTGTCGAGCGCATCACTTATGGCGGCAATAATGCCGTTTGTATAGGTGTATTTGAGTGCCGCAGGAGCACGGTCGTCAGTGGGCAGCGTTACGGTGTCGAGCTGACCATCTTGCTTGAACGTATACGTTTTACCATCGCTGTCGAGCAAAGTAAACGTGGCATCGGCGTTGCGCGTAAGCTGACCGTCTTCGTTAACTGGTGGTTTATAGCCACCGCTCGGTGTAATGGTGTAGGTATGCGTGTCGCCAGAGGAGTCGCTGAGCACCACAGAGCTTGAGGTAGCATTGAGCCGCTCGTAGCTTAAGCCACCATCTGGATCAATACCCATCTGCCAGCCATCGGGCAAAACACGCTTGTTCGGGCTAAGCCAATTAGTCGGTACGATTTGTTTTGGTATGCTGCCATCGGTAGTTTCGACGTACAGCGCATAGTTACCCTGACCGATGCCATCGAAGTGATCGGCCACAATATAATAGGGAACTCCCGCTGTAAGTGCTATGTCGGTAAACTGAGTCTCTGAGCAACATTTATTCCAACTGCCTGCTGGCGAAAGATCGACTCCGTTTATCTTGAGCCGCGTGCCATCATCTGCCAAGGTCTTAAACCGATACGTTGCTGTTTTTGGTACCGTAATATAGCCTTCCCAGCGACTCATAAAGTCAGTCTGACCGCCAGGTATTGGCGACCCCGTACCCCAGTTAAAGCTCATGTACGGTTCAACACGACTCACAAATAAGCTTTTATCGGCTGCGTCTAGGTTATTACCAGCATTTAACCCATAGTATCTTCCTTGTAGCCCTTTGTTTTGCTGAACGGGCCGTACGCCAGTCTGTAGCCATTCATTTGGCACAACTTGTTCTGCAACAGGGCCTTTTACATAAAGACGGGTATAGGCACTACCCGTACCTTCAAGATACCTTACCTGAATTTTTGCGACTTCACCAGCATCGAGATATATACCGTTTGTAGCAGGGCTACCGCTACGGCTTGCGTAGCATGGCGTTGAGCCGTAACACGTATTATCAAAAAGAAGTCGGTTTTTTACAAATACGGCATAATCATCATCGCTTGTCCCGCCAAATTCGTAAGTTCCTTTAACAGGTGCAACAAAATAGCCGTCCCACACCCCATAAAACCAATCAATGTTCTGGCCAGCAGAATACGATGCTTGGTCCCAGTTGAAACTAATATTTTTGTCAACCCTAGTTAGGTTGGCAGGTGTACTGTCAATGTTTGGAACTGGATTTTGAGCAGAAACATTCCAATACCTACCCACCAAGCCTTTGCGGCTGCGCATGGGGGAGTTGTAGTCGAGCGAAACACCAAGGTTACCACCTAGTGCAGTAGTATCATGGCTGGATATGCTGGTGCTAACATTGCCCGTAGCAAGGTCTACACTAACGGGTCCAATAGTATCGGCCGTTTGTGTTTTGTCTTTGCCTCGCCGCATATCTATCTTGAACTTCACGTCTGAAGTAGGTGCACTCCATCCAAAAGGATCGGCAGTGTATGCGCGCACATAGTATGTGTTTCCATCTTGCAATACGCCGTCGGGTACTGTCCATTGCGTACTCGCCGAAAAGCTTGAGTCTATGACCGTTCCGGTGCCTCCCTGCCCAGTAGATACTATAAATTTATAGGACACTGGATCACCATCTGCATCACCAACCTGGTTAACCTGGAAACTCACCTGCGGGTCGGTAAAAGTTTGTTCAACTTGTGGTGTAATGATAGTTGGCGTAGCAGGCGTTGTACTGTATCGGAATTGCATATATGAAAGATCGGGATCAAACCCTTTCCAAGAATTCACTGCGCCTTCCTCACTATTGATGATAAATGATTGATCCCAATGATTTAAATCTATTGCAGCTTGGATAATGGGTGTTGTGTCGATTGTCCCGGCATAATCTATGACGGCTGAGGTTCGCGGCCGATTCCAGTTTATGCAGTTATACCCAAAACACGCGGCGTTCGACAATTCATACCAGTGCGCCCCGCCAAACCCAACAAGATATGACCTGTTTGCTTGCTGAAGATACATACTTGAGTCATACAGCACCTTACCGCGTAAGGCAGAATAGTCGACATAAAAGACACTACGCCAAGTTTTCCAGCCATTATCGTAGAGGCTCCCGGCGTTGGTAAAACAGTTATTTGAATAGCAGACATACCCATCTGATTTATATGCGGTGTAGTTCCAGCTTATGTTTCCCGTGCGGCCCCACGTAGGATCTATTGCTATTGGAAATTCATTTGCAGCTTGTTTTTTGAGCCAGGTTGAGTCCAACTTAACAGTGAGAACTCCATTTTTATACTCTTGGGAAATAACTTTTTCACTGGTGGGGCCGGCTCGTTGGAGCGTAACACTAAGTGCTGATAAAGACTGTTTTACGCCAGTTATATCAAACCCACCGTCTTTGTTTTTAACAAGGTTAGCGCCTTTCACGTCGAATGCAAAGTTGGTCTCAGCCTGGGCACTTTTAAGGAGTATTTCCTCTTTTAACATGTCGTTTTTCACCGTGTAAATAAGGTCGGTTTCAGGCCAGAGGTTAATGTATTTAACCATGTTGCTTTGGCCGTCTTGCCCTTTTGTAACCACGGGCGTGACACTGGCTGCACCCCGTGGGCTAAAGCTCATTTTTTTGCCATCCGCGTCTATACGTACCATACCAACGGGGTCATCGCTGGCTGCAAATTTTGCTTGCCAGTCGTTTGCCTTAACCTTGTAGGTTGTAAGGTCTTGGGTTTTGCCCTTCACCCATGCAAGAGCTTTACCCAGAGGATTAGTGTTTTCGGCTGCATTGGTATCGACCTCGAGCGAGGTATCTATTTTTTGCCAATCACCATTTACTTTATAATGCACCCGCCCCAGGTAGTTTCGTACCTCCATTTGGCCACCACCTGTGTCGAAGGTTTCGGTATTTGCGGTTCTTTTAGTAATAATTTCACTGTGTTTAGAGCCTGGTTTACTTGGTTTTGTCGCTGGGGCCTGAAGCGCTTCGCCTGGTAGGTTGGCATTACTCGCCTTTTTGCCGTTTGCATTTTGGGTGTCTGTAGCTGGTGGTTGTGTACTTTTAACTGTTGGTAGTGCGTTGGGCAGTTGGAGGCTTTGGGGAGCAGCCAAAACTACCGCACTGTAGGTAGGCAGAAAAATACTGCTTATAAAAAGTAGGCAGAAAAAAAGCGCGGTAATACGCGCTGAGGTAGTGGGCTTAAAATGAAGAGACGGTTTAGTTTTTTTGTCTACCGTTTTAGTTTTACCACGTGCACTGCGTAGTAGCAACATACAACTCCCCTTGCTTTAGTTTTTCCTCACGCTTCTATAGGAAAATGTTTTCGGAGCGCCTACAAAAAACTATATACTTAGGACTTACGCACTTGCATAAAACCGCGCCGTCAGGCACGCTATTTCTGTAAGGAGAAAACAAATATGGTAACAAATGTATCAAGTCGGTGAGTGTCACCGCTCAGATGTATGGGCAGTTTATCATCAATACTCCAACTAACGTGACGGCAACATTTTTTGCCGATACAGCTCCTGGTTTTTCTCACGACCAGGTTACCCGTTTCTTGGCTCACAGTAAGCTGTCACCCCGAATTATCCGGGACAAAGCCTTGACAGATATACCCTTGAGCCCTCATGGTTTCGTCTTGTTCGATGATACCGTCATCGACAAAGATTTCAGCCGTGAGATTGAGATGGCTCGTACCCAGTACTCCGGCAATGCCCATGGTATTGTCCGGGGGATTGGCGTGGTCACGTGCGTGTACTACAACCCTGATGTCGATCAGTTCTATGCCCTCGACTACCGCGTATTTGATCCTGACCGTGATGGCCAGAGTAAGCTCGATCATGTTTGGGATATGCTCGACGGGCTACAGGCAAAGAACGTGCCCTATGGCTATGTCCTCATGGACAGCTGGTATGCAGCGACCGAACTCATGGTGCACATTGACGATCTTGGTAAGGGCTACTACTGTCCACTGAAGGGCAATCGATTGGTTGACGACAGCGGCAATCCCCATGGCGGCAAAGCCGCCTACAAACCAGTCAACCAACTGGAGTGGGAACAGACCACCCGAGAACAAGGTAAGCTCGTGAAGATAAAAGGCTTCCCTGGGAGCATGAAAGTAAAACTCTTCTGCGTCCCGGTTTCTACCAACCGGACAGATTATGTCGTGACGAACGACTTAACTCAAGGATCGGCAGATGGTGTACGAAAAGCGTCTGCCATCCGTTGGAAGATTGAGGAGTTTCACCGCGAGCTCAAACAAACCACTGGAATCGAGAAATGTCAGGCCAGGAAACAACGAAGCCAACGAAACCACATAAATCTATGTATCCAGGCCTGGATGGTGATGAAGACAAAGGCAAGAGAACTTAACACGACAATATATGAGGTCAAGCAGGCACCGCTCCGCGACTATGTCGCTGCGCGGTGGCGAGAGCCTTATACGGTTTTTGCGTAAGTCCTA
>JBATSO010000063.1:0-17505 GCA_049293335.1 Saccharimonadales bacterium (SeqCode) | reverse complement strand
CCGCCCGAGATAAGCAAGCCAATTCGTTACGCCAGCCTCCATCTCTAAAGGCTGCACTGTCGCTTGCTAGGTCTTGGTTGGCATGATGGTGGAATATCTGCAATATTGCTTCCCTACATACTCGGTGTGAGCACCTGTGTGCGTTCGTCATTATCGAACCACGATCTACGCATCTTGCGTTGCAATCTGCTAGATTGTGGTTCACTATCGCAGGGGCACGTGGAATAGGACGGATAGTCTTGCGATCAGCGGTCATGCTCGGAGTAAACTCCTGTGCGTGACCTTGATCTTCGAACTACGATCTACGCTCGCATTGTTCGCTGATCGTGACCCGCCCCAGAGCCCGTAAACAAAAACGGCCTACGCAAGGTAGACCGTTTTTGTTTGGCAGGGGCACGTGGAATCGAACCACGATCTAAGGTTTTGGAGACCTTTATACTAACCGTTGTACTATGCCCCTACAGTGCTTAAAAGAACAGCTTTGATTATACCCGCTAGGTGTAGTATTACAAAACATACGAGCACAAAACTAAAGAGACCATCGCCTGGTCTCTTTTCGTGCGCGCCCACCCGCGGCGGGTGAAGGCATTTTGTTTTAGAAATGTTTGTTTCAAGCGCCGCTTTTGTTGCGCACGAACTACCATAATCATAAGCCTTTTCCGTTTCCTGTCAACCCCATGTCAACCCTGTCTTTATATTTTCACTCATATTCAACACATGACTCCAGGCTTTTCATAGCAAACCAGCCTACTAATAACTTACTCGTACGCGTAAGTTATTAGTAAAAGCGAGTCGCAGGGTATTTTTGAGCAAAACGTTTGATAAGCGCTGTGTCATTGGCTAAATGCGATGTTTCAAAGTAGCTCAGATAGTTTTCTACATGGCAGGCTTGGGCAAGAGCGGCGATGTCTTCAAAGCAGGGAAATGGTGTTATCAAAACGCTACGTTGCAAATGAAAACATCCGTATCGGCGAAGCTTTAAGCGTATTTCTTGACGGGCGGAAGCATGCGTGTTGGGAATGTCGTATAGTATGATACGCCAGTTTTTATCCCAAACCTCTTGAGGTGTGGCGACCCTGACTTCTGATTCGCGTTTCTGTAAACGTTTTTTAGCTTTGGGCGTTATTGTAAGCCCGTGTTCATAATCGCCAACAAGATATCCTTGAGTTTTCATATATGATATGACCCTCTTAAGCTCGCGACTACGCCTTAGTTCGTCGTCTCGTTTGCCTAGACGCTTCGCAAGTGTAGCCAGCGGTTTATCTAATGCAGTCAGTGCGTTCGGTGCCAGTATAACGGTACCAGTAAGCGCTGCCAACACACCAAAGCGTATGACCTCATCTATAAACAAACTCATTGTTTCGTTACGTGCCATAGTAATAACATACTCGTACGAGTTAGTTATTTGCAAGGCTTGAAGATGTGGGGGATTGGGGGGCGGAATGAGGTTGGTGGCGGGGTTTAATAGACGATGTGTTATGAGTTTTAGCGCGTGGTGGCGGCGCGGGGAAGGACATACAGGCCGAGACTGAGCGCGAATATCACCGCAAAGCCGCACATAACGCTTGGCACGGCATGTATGAGGGCTGGATTAATAGTATTGGCAATGGCTACAGGCACCATAAAGCCAAGGTAGCCAGCGGTCAGGCCAAACAGGGCCTGCTTAGTACGCCTATTGGAAACCGAATGTGCCAAATAGGCAGATGCCCCAACTACTAAAAGCTCTAGCCCGTAGTAATAAAGCGTATACCAAGAAGTAGCATAATTACTTGTTTTAAAAATCACGTAATTTCCCCCACACGTGGTTGCACTAATACCATTGGTGGCAAAAAGAAAGTAGGCCATAAAAACAACCATCGAACCATAACTTACCGCAAGTAGCCATGGTGCTTTGCGTTTTGCAATAACTAACAGAAGATGTATGCCAAGGGGTGGTAGGGCAGTGATGGCTACATAGCCAATTTTCGCCCATGTCAGTTGCGATAACCCAAATAATCCTTCACATATTGTATATTCTGCCAGTTGAAACATCGCGAGACATACAAACGTAGCTACCGAAAGCTGTACCAGCCTGTTCATTCGGTAGCGCCACAGCGTCCAAACCGCTAGTCCAATTTCAATTAAAAAGGTGGCCATCATCACCGGCGGCGAAAAGCAATAAAACGTTCCTTGTTTCTGATGTCGCTTCATGACAATAATACCTTCAGTTCTTTTATGGGACGAATAATTTTATACACTTCGTCGTATTCATGCTGAGTAAGCTCTGCGCGCGTCCGGCCGCCGTAACCGTCAGGGCAAAACACACTATCCCAGCCGTAAGAAAACCCATTGTTTCCCCGTGGGTGTGAGGCTATTTCTCCTGTAATCTCACCGTGAATGATGGTCATCACTACCCCGTCGTATAGTCCAAAATAGGCTTGAGCTGTCGCGCGGCGACTCGTAAGTCCATCGGTCATCCGACACAAGTTTTCAGCGCCATTTTTAGCCTTAACAAAAAACTTTATAAATGGACCGGGTAAGCCATGTAGCTCATCAATCCACATCGTTGCATCATCAACCAGTACTGGCGAATGCATAACTTCGTAAGCTTGCTCGGCTTTATGTCGAATAATTTCTTCCATGTTGACTGACTGCAATTCCATGAGTTCAACATTTTTGTGCACCAATTGTACCTGCAGCAATCGTGAAAGATTATCTACTTTTTCCTGATTGCTTGAAATAAACGTAATCGAGCTCATTGATTATAGTATACTAGAAATATGGGGTTAGAATTTACAAATATTCCCGATAGACACGGACCTGCTGTGTATGTTTTTAGCGACGGCACGTCTCAAACTGAAATACGACTCAAACAGTATGGCCAAGAAATAGACGCGCTCACCCCCGATGAAACACAAGTAGTATATCTTAACCCAATGCGCGATGATGGTTTACGGGTGAAGGAGTTTTACGGACTCACTAGCTTTCCGTGTGTGTTGATTGTGATGGATGATGATACGATTGCGCAGTCCTGGCAAGGTTCATTGCCTCAGGCCGATCAAGTTTCATATACACTCGGCCAAATCGGTGGTGGCATAGCCTAAACTGGCTCTTTGCCAAGTAGCTTATACGCCTAATTCGGCAGTGGTTGGCACCGTTGTCGAATCAATGTTGCTAAAATTCTCTATTGTGACTGACCCAGCCTTCTGTGCGTCGGCAAACGAGTTCCATCGGCCGTAGACTTCTTTGATTTGTATAATTTCGTGGGTAGCAGTGTCGAAGGAATAATACCGTTCAAGCGCCAAATATGACACCATGTACTTCCAGTCGGGTGCAGTGACGCCAATCAGCGTGGCAGTGTATCGGTTGAGGGCAACAGTTTTATCGACATCTACAGAGAGCTTGTAGGTAGTAACGGAATGATTGTTGATGGTTTCGGAGACAATTAGAGACGGGTCGTAGCTGTAAGGGTGAAGTTCGGCAATTTTACCGAGAATTTTAGCTCGAATATCGGCGGGATAATTACCAATTAGCAATTCTCCAAAAAGTTCCTTTTTAACGTCAAATTCTGGAGATACCGTATCTGCACTAGCGCCATCGTTTGCACGAGTTATTTTCCAGGTGCCTTTTTTGGCCGAGCGTTCGTAGCCAGTTTGTAGGGTGGTTAGCGATTCGGTGTAAGGTTTTTGCCTAACAATGTACGAGCGAGCCTGCGCTGGGTCCTGCACAACAACTTTTTTATCGTATTGCGCGCCAAATTTAAGGTAAGCTGCGCTGTAGTTTTTGGTCGAAAGGGCCTTCTCAAGGTTCTTATAAAACGTACTGTCGTAGTGTTCGGGTTGTGGTTTCGGTGGTAACTTTTGAGATGACTGTGCGGTGTTACGGCGAATAGTTTGTGCGTTGGTAAGGAACTTTTGACACCTGCTTAATATCGTTTAGCGTAACGCCGTTTAGCCATAAAATACAGGCAGCAAGGGCAACAACAAGAAGCAATTTTGCAGTGATTTCTCGAGTAGCATCTTTGAACTGAAAGTTATTTGGGTTCATAAGAGTGCAAGGAATTCTGCTTCGTTAATAATTTTGGTGCCGTATTTTTCGGCCTTTAGGCGTTTACTGGTGCCGACTTTACCGCCTGCCACTAGGTAGGTTGTATCTTTGGCGACCGCTGTTTGAAAGGTGCCACCTTGCGTGCGGATACGGTCTGCGGCTTGCTCGCGGCTCATGCTTTCAAGCGTGCCTGTCACCACAAAGTTTTGCCCTACCAGCTTACCAGATTTTATCTCGTAATATGGTTCTACCCCTAGTGTGTTAAATTTGGTTAGCAAATGCAGGTTGTCTTCATCGGCAAACCAAGCGGCAATGCTTTCGGCTACAACTACACCTACACCGTCAATGGCTTCGAGTTGTTCTATGGTTGCTTGGCTAAGAGCCTCGAGCGAACCAAAATGTTGCACCAGGTCAGTTGCCGTTTGCACGCCAACATGGCGTATGCCTAGGCCATAAACAAAGCGCTCCAGTGGCGGAGTTTTTTTGGCGGCAATTGCGCGAACCAATTTTTCGGCCGAAACAGCCGCAAAACGCTCAAGCTGCAAAAGCTGGTCGGTGGTGAGCAAAAATATATCGGCTAAATCGGTTACGTAGCCTGCGTCAACTAGTGCCACCACATTCTTTTCGCCCAAAGTGTCGATATCGAGCGCACCTTTGCTGGCAAAGTGTTCTAGACTACGCTTCAAAATCAGGTCAGATGAGCTACCACGAACGCGGTAAGCTACCTCGCCCTCAGCGCGTTCAAACTCGAGTTCGGGGTATTGACGAGCTAGCTCATCGGTAAAAACAGTCGGTTTCGTATGGGCGGGCCGCAGTTCGGTCAGGACCTTTTGGACCTGCGGAATTATATCGCCAGCTTTGTATATAATGACGGTGTCGCCGCGGCGAATATCGAGCCTGGCAATTTCATCGGCGTTGTGTAGGCTGGCATGTTGCACGGTGCTGCCAGCTACATGCACAGGGTCAAACACCGCCACAGGTGTAGCTGCACCGGTGCGTCCTATGGAAATTACAATATCTTTTACGATTGTGGTGGCTTCTTCGGCGGCGTATTTGTACGCAACGGCGCCGCGTGGAGTTTTACCAACCACACCGAGTTCGCTGTAGCGGGCGCGGTCATTGACTTTTATCACCAGCCCGTCAGTGTTGAAGGGTAAGCTATGGCGCTTTTCTTCCCATTCATCGGCAAAACTAATCACTTGCTCTACGCTTGTTAGCACTGGGGCGGCCGTGTTGCAACTAATGCCAATTGCCGCCATGACATCGTAGGCGTAACGATAGGTTGGCAGGTCGCTGGGGTCGTCGCGTAGCACATCGTAGCCACGAAAATGAAGCGGTCGAGAAGCAACCAGGCTTGGGTCGAGCTGTCGAATGGTGCCCGCTGCTAAGTTGCGCGGGTTAGCGTATACTGGCTTGCCGGCAGCGCGTTGCTCTGTGTTAAGGGCTTCAAAATCGGCTTTCAGCATGATGATTTCACCGCGGATTTCGGTGCGTCCCTGTAGAAAGTGCCCAAATTTTGGCTCGCTGCGGAGGCGTAGAGGAACAGTATGGATAGTGCGTACATTAGCCGTAACGTCCTCACCAATGTGGCTATCGCCCCTGGTAATCGCCTGAACCAACAGGCCGTCTTCGTAAATAAGGGCGCAGGCCAGACCGTCCATTTTAACATCGCAAAAAAATTCGTGGCGCCCAGCGGGCAAAAGCTTGTCGGTTCTTTTTACCCAGGCTTCTACTTCTTCGCGGTTAAACACGTCTTGCAGGCTCATCATACGGGTGCGGTGAGTGACTTTTTGAAAACCATCAAGCACGGTGCCTGCTACGCGCTGGGTGGGGCTATCGGGCGTTATGAGTTCGGGGTACTGTTCTTCGAGCTGTGACAGTTCGTGCTTGAGGCTATCGGCAGCAGCCTCTGTCATAATTGATTCATCGAGCACGTGGTAATGGTAGCGGTAATCATTTATAAGCGTCCGAAGTTTGGCTATGCGCAGGGTGGCTTGGTCGCGTTCTAGCTTAGGCATGGTTTAACAACTCGCGGTATAGAGTATATAAATAGGCGTGAATGCCACCAAACCACAGGCTAGAGGTAATAAAGAAAACCCAAACCGCCGCAGGCGCGGCAAAAAATATAAACGGCACCAAAAATAAACTAGTACTAACAAGAATAACCAGCGGCAAGACAATAAGTTTGCTCCATACCAACAGGCGGCGGCCTTGAACTAGTTTTTTAGCACTCCGAATTGCCTGGAGTGGATACATGTCGGGCAGGGTAACAATATAGAGCGCAAACAGCGAAGCGGTAATCATGCGTAAAGACCAAAATAGTAAGGCTACAAAAACCAAGATGGCTGCCAGTTTTTCCCAAGGTTGTACGGCTATGCCGGTTGAGACAAGCGTGCTATACAAGTACGAACCAATCGAGGCTGGAACAAGCTGTATGCCTACAATCAAAAGCACTCCCAAAAAAGGAATGACCGGGTACATGCCATTGTAGAAGGCTGTTTTGGTAGTAACGGTTTTTTTTGCCTGAGTTTGTCTAAAAACCCATATCAGCGCCAGGCTACAGACTACCAATAAAATTGTTTGGTATAGACTGCCGTTAGGAGAATCCGTTTTATTAAAGCCACCAAACAGATAGCTTAGTTGCAAGGCAACGCTTTGGGCTTTGCCACCAGCTCCTGTAAAAATACCGTCAAGCAGTGCTCGAAAACTTGATAAGTCTTGATTGCTGGTAAAGCCGCGGACAAGCAGCAGTGCACCTATGGCGTAAACGGCCGTGATTCCTAAGACAGCTTTTTTTGCTTTTGAAAGCGTTCGGTAACTTTCTGTCAGCATATACCGCGCCTTGGGGAGCGGTGTGTAGGTATAGGTTTGTGGCTGCCGCCACGTGCGTGGTTTGTACCAGGTACGTTTTTGTCGAGCGAGCCTACGAGGTCCGTCACCCCTGCTAGCTACTGGCGTTGCAGAATGCTTGCTAGCTTTTTGCTTCGGGTACTGCTTATCCTCGGCTGTGTGGCTGGCATGGTTCGGCACGTTCCATACAGAAGTTTTTTTTGGTTTGGTAGACTTTACTGCCATTTAAAATACCCTCTACAGATTATTAAGCACGTAAGGTATGGATTTTAGGGCGAATTTATGGTTTAGGTACAATTCTAAACGTTGTCAATTCGCGAGCCTCGCGTCTCGTTCCCCATGCTTATGGCAATAGTATAGACCACAAGTAGCATTTGAAACAGTCCAGATGCTATGATGAGCTTGAGTTATGAGATTAGTAACGCCACCTGCACCGCGCAGACAACCAAAAAAACGCAAAACCGCTCGCTACACATGGGCAGCAGTGTTTTTTGTAGTGTTAGCCATGGTGAATATTGTGCGTCCTTTGCCGCGCGCGACCGTGCAGCTTTCGGTCCCGCCAAACCAACCTGCTGGACAGTTGCAACTTGCCTGGCCAAGCGGTGGTCAGGCAGCAATTGCCGCCGAGAATTACGATGTGCTCGCCACCACTGGCCTGAACGCTTCGCTGGCAACTGCCAGTATAGCCAAAGTTATTACAGCGCTCTGCGTGCTCGAAAAATATCCTTTAGCTCTCGGCCAAAAAGGCCCAACGCTGACTATGAATGCACACGATGTCTCAATGTACCAAGACCAGGTGAGCCATAACGGATCGAGACTGGCGGTCTATGAAGGGCTTAAGCTTACTCAGTACGAAGCCATTCAAGCCATTATGATCCCCTCGGCCAACAATATCGCCGACTCGCTGGCTATATGGGCTTTTGGTTCGCTTTCGGCCTATGCCGACTACGCCAACGCCTATGTGTTACGCAACGGCCTTGTCCATACCCACATAGGTAGCGATGCCAGTGGCTACGACCCCTCTACCACCAGCACGGCCGAAGACCTGGCGCGGCTTGGCTTGATCGCTCGGCAACAACCTGTACTTATGGAGATTGCGGCTCAAACCTCGGCAGTGCTGCCAGGAACGGGCAAAGTAGAAAATTATAATACAGCGCTTGGTAGCAACGGTATAACGGGCCTAAAAACAGGTAATAACGACCAAAATCCAGGTGCTCTTTTATTCACGGCGGATGTTTTAATAGCAGGCAAAACCGTAAAAGCAACTGGCGCGGTTATGGGCGCGAGTAGTTTGGCTGAAGCGATCGAAGCGTCTGAACAGTTGGTAAAAAGTATAGACCAAAATTTTACAGACATAACGTATCTGCGGGCGGGGCAAAAAGTGGGTAGCATACGAACTGCATGGGGCCAAAGCACAACTGTACGAACACGGTCTATTATGCAAATTTTGCGCTGGAACGGCGATGCTGTTAGCCATCACGCTACGGTACATGCGGTTGTACCTACGAAAAAAACCGAGGTAGGGGCACTTTCGGTACGAGCAGGCGAGGTCCAAACAAGCTCTGCACTTGAAGTTACCGAACCTGTGCCAGCACCGAGTCTCTGGTGGCGGCTCACCAGGCTATGGTAGCGCTCACTCTTAACTTTTTTGACATAACTTCGTATACTCTGAACATATATGAACTCATATTTTACGGCTGAATTTTTTGTAAGAAATCGGCAGCGGTTGCGAGCAGCGGTTGGAACAACGGCCCCGCTTATCTTTGCTGCCCACGGAGTTATGCAGCGAACAGCCGATACCACTTTACCGTTCGCTCAAGAAAGCAATTTTTGGTATCTTACAGGCCTAACCATACCAGATTGCATACTCGTTATAGATGAAGCAGATGAGTACATACTATTGCCGCCTGCCAACCTTGTGCTCGATGTGTTTGACGGCGCAATTGATGCCCGTGCCGTAAGCGAACGTTCGGGGGTGGCGACCGTACTTAGCTACGCCGAGGGCTGGAAGCGTCTTGTAGCATCACTTAAAAAAGAACGTACGGCTTACGGTTTACCGCTGGCAGCAGCCTACAGTTTGCACCACCGAATGTACTCAAATCCTGCAAGACGGCGGCTGTATACACGCGTAAAACAAAGCGTTCCTGGCTTAACTATTCAAGACTGTAGACCTGCGCTGGTGACGCTTCGTTCACGCAAACAAGCGCCCGAAATTAAAGCTATTCGCCGTGCTGTGCAGATTACGACCGAAACAATACAGGCCGTTCGCTGCAACCTACGTGACCAAAAATTTACGTATGAATACGAGCTCGAAGCAGCAATTTCTGCTTTGTTTCGACACAAAGGAGCTAGTGGTCACGCGTACACACCGATTGTAGCGAGCGGTCAGCATGCCACCACGCTTCATTATGTGGCAAATAGTGGAGCACTTGTACCCAAGGAGTGTATTGTGATAGACGTAGGGGCAGAGTACGAACAGTATGCGGCCGATATTACGCGTACACTTAGCATGACCCCGCTACCGGCTCGCCAGCAGGCAGTTATGGCAGCCGTCCAGTCTGTGCAAAAAAAAGCCGTTGCACTTTTAAAACCAGGCCTGATGCTCCGAGATTACGAACACCAGGTTTTGGGGTATATGGGCAAGGCGCTCTATGACTTACGTCTCATTACAGACCAAGACGATCAGGCTCAAATTCGTACCTATTACCCACATGCGACATCTCACTTTTTAGGTCTCGATGTTCACGATGTGGGTGACTACAACGTACCGCTCGAAGAAGGAATGGTGCTAACTTGCGAACCCGGCATGTATATACCGCAGGAAGGTATCGGGGTACGAATTGAAGACGATATTTTAATAACCGCCACTGGCCATGAAAATTTGAGCGGTGATTGCGACTACCGTGCTTACGTTTTATAATGGAGCACAGTATGTCGGTTCATAAACAAGGTTTTATATATAGTTTCTTTTTAAGATGGTTTGTTTCGAGTTTGGGTCTGTGGATTGCTGCGGGACTTTTAAGCGGCGGTGTTGGCTACCAAAACCGCACCATTGTTGTGTTGTGGGCTGGTGCTATTTTGGCGCTTATTAATCTGGTTATTAAGCCTATTTTAGTTCTGGCAAGCCTGCCTGCAATTTTGCTAACACTCGGTATTTTTATGTTGGTTATTAATGGCCTTACTGTATACATCGCTAGTCGCTTGTATGCGCCACTGCATATATCGAGCTTTGGTGTGGCAATTTTGACGGGGGTTATCATTGGTTTGGTAAATTATCTTGTTACCGCTATACTAGAAAGACGATGAGTATATATAACTACATTTCGATTGGATCAATGGTATTCATGACACTCCTTATTTTGGTACAAACCAGAGGCGCTTCTCTTGGTGCTGGCATTGGCAGCAGCGGCGAGGTGAACACCGAACGACGCGGTACAGATAAAACCATTTATCAACTAACCATTGTTTCGGCGTTGGTTTTTGTTTTGTCGCTGCTTCTCGGTGTTATTATTGGGTAAACATAAAAGCGAGGTGGGTGCTACCATATGAATATGTTTAACCGTGCAACACGACTACGACTTCGCAGAATTTTTCGGCGGCGTCGAAACCAGCTCGAAGCAGTTACGCAGCAGGCCGAAAAACAGTTCGACACCCAGTTTGTGAACCGTTTAGAAAAGTTACTCCACGTACAGCGCTTTGTAGCTGGGTGGATTTTTTTGATTGTGGTGCTCACGACCCTTACCGTTATGCAAACGGTTGGACTCAATCAGTTTTATCTAAAATCGGGCCCTGTACCAGGCGGAATTTATAACGAAGGCATGGTGGGTACTTACAGTAACGCCAACCCTATTTATGCTACAGGACCTGTCGACACTAGCATTTCACGACTTATTTTTGCAGGTTTATTTAAATATGACGAAGCTAACATGCTGGTGGGCAACCTTGCTACGGGCTATAAAGTTGATGAATCAGGCAAAATATATACCGTGCAACTCAAACCAAATCTGCACTGGCACGATGGTGTGCCACTTACGGCCAAAGATGTCGTTTTTACGTATCAGCTTATTCAAAACCCCGACGCTCGTTCACCGTTACTTTCTAGTTGGCAGGGGATTACCATTGCGCAGCAAGACGCTCGGACCATAACATTTCGTTTGCCTAGTGCTCTCACGGCGTTTCCTGATAGCTTGACCACAGGCATACTACCCGAACATGTGTTAAAAAACTTAGCGCCCGCCAAAATTCGCGCCAGCAATTTTAACACCACCGCACCCATCGGGGCGGGACCGTTTAAGTGGGATGCTCTGCAACTGGGTAGTAGCGTTGACCCAGGCGATGCCACGGCACTCATTTCGCTAAAAGCTTTCGATGCATATAACGCGGGCCGACCTAAGCTCGATGGTTTTATTTTACATACGTACGAGTCACCCGAAAAACTCTTAACAGCGTATAAACGGCGGCTTGTAGAGGGAGCGGCTGGCTTGCAGAACCTCCCCGAGCCTATTCGGAAAGACGCCTCTTCACACGTGTATAACTTTAGTACCACAGCCGCCACCATGGTGTTCTTTAAAACCAGTACTGGCGTGCTAAGCGACACGGCTGTTCGCCGAGCTCTAGTGCTCGCCGCTGACAGACAAGCAATTGTTCGGGCGCTCGAATACCAAACAAAAATTGTGAACGCTCCCGTATTAAAAAGCCAGTTTGCGTACGATAAAACGTATGCTCAGCCAAGCTTTGACCTTGCCGCAGCCGCGACTACTCTAGACCAAGCAGGCTGGGTCAAGGGCAAGGGCGGTGTACGTAGCAAAGATAATAAGCAACTTCGTTTTCAACTACTCGCCGAAGACACGCCCGACAATAAGAAAGTTTTAGAACAGCTTAAAAAAACCTGGAAGTCACTGGGCGTTATTGTAGAACCCGTGCTGCAAGCAACCTCCGACTTTCAGGGTGCGGTTGAAACACACTCTTACGATGCCGTGCTTTATGGCATTGCCATTGGGCCCGACCCTGACGTATTTGTGTATTGGGATAGTTCACAGGCCGATGTACGTAGTAGCAACCGATTAAACTTTTCGGAATATAAGTCGGCCGTAGCCGATGCCGCACTCGAGGCGGGGCGTACTCGCCAAGATGTAGCAGTGCGAACACTCAAATACAAGCCGTTCCTAAAAGCTTGGCAAGAAGATGCCCCAGCACTGGCCCTATACCAGCCTAACGCATTGTATGTAACACGCGGGTATGTGGCAGGCCTGAAAGAACACACCATTAACACCGACGCCGATCGCTACTATTCCATTCAAAACTGGGCCGTCAAAACGGGCCGAGTACCTCGGTAGCGCCTAACGCTATACTTTGGGAATGTCAATATTCTAATCGTATAGTCCCGAGGATTATAGATAAATAACCGAATAAATAGTGCTGTATAATTACCGCATATGTCAAATGGTGAAGTGCAGCCAATACACCACGAACAGTTTTTGCATGAGTTCGCTCAAGATGTTGGTCGGGCGCAGTCAGCACGTCTTTTTGCTATGCAGCTTGAGCTTACACCGCACGATCAAGGTAGTGCAGTGCTTGAGGCAATTTGCGCCGTTTTAAAAGCTCGCGGTGCTGGTGTTGACGCCAGAGTAGCCTTAGACATGCGATATGCTCAGGCAGTTACGCGGGTGCATAACCGAGACTTTCCGAACTGGTGGCCACTACTCTCGCCCGAACAAAAAGAACGGCGCCGCGAAAATGCCGCACATACCGCCAAATGGATCCATATACTTACAGCGGCCGATGCTTTGCAAGACAGTAGCCCTCGGCGCCAATCTTCTAGCCACGCCACCAGAGCGCGAATTGTAGCCAGTGGTCACATTGCCCAACATTGGGCTGTCGCTCATCAAAAAGGTGGCGTTATACTACACCAAAACCCAGAGCGTTCTAGTGCCACGCTCAGCACCGGCAACCTCACAACATCCGACACAAAAACCATGAACAACATGGCCGTAACGTTCACGGGCATCCGCGGTCAACATATGGGCGAAGTTATTATGCGCCTTATCGAGCCTGGCGCCCCGCTTAGGAGTGCGGGTGGACACGTTTGGCAAAAGGACCCCAACGACTGGGTAACATTGTTTCATGACTACAATAACGTAGGCGACCCTGCGCGTTTGCCGTTTATTCACCAGGCAGCCGAAAAGCTGATTGACCCAGAACGCAACGAGCACATTTTTGACGGCGCATTGGCAACGCCGAAACCCCAGACCATTCTGTACACATCTCAGTATAAGCCTGATGGCAAGCTAGCTCTTATGCTCAGTCGAGCGCAGGCGGGCGGCGCCACAGTGATTGTTCCTAAACAGCCCGCCGAGGATTATCGGGTTCGTTCATTCCCATACTCTTTGCAGTCCTTTTTGCCACAATCGAACCAAAGTAATGGTTTGTCAGCACCCGAAAGGGCAAAAGCCTCGCATGTAAAAAGCCTGGTCGTTCGGTACCACGACAATACAGCCGCACTATTATTTGGTAGCGATAACTATCTTACCCACATTCAAAAGGTTGTGCGCAATGAAGAAATGGCGGTCTTGTTAAAAATTTCCCCACATGCCCCCGAACAGGTAGCCACCTACAATAAATACCTAGCGACACTCCTCTCCCTAGGTGAACTCACTCCTAGCACCATCAAAGAACTTGAGATGTGTTAGATAAGTTAATTGCATAAGATTCGTATTGACGGACCTACCCGATTGGAGTACAGTCTTATGTCAGTATAAACTGAGCCCAAACGGGCAGAATAATTAGCGGCATCACACGTGGGTAGATTATGGAACAAATTGACTGGTGATACTCCTAGAAAGCGACCTCAAGAGGCAGGGCTTGCAGGACGTCGAGAGCGGCTGGGGCTATGGGCGGCCAAGTTGGGCATAGCCACACCCATGGAGGATGGGCGGGCAGAATTGGGTCCAGACGCGTCAGTACAGGTAATTGGTGATGTTGATATTCTCTTTCCCAGAGAGGATCTTGGGGATAACTTTGAGGCTGAGGCAGTGCCCATCATCGAACGTCGCAGACAAGCCTACAATGAAGAAATGACACCCGAAAACACAAATCCTGGCCATTAAAGCGAATATGGGGGCCGTGCCAAAGCTGCTACACGCATAGCGTGCGCGCATCGTTCCATGGCTCATTCCTAAATCTCAGGGTACGACCCGATCGATTGGGTCATGATTTACATACACTCAGTTTACTGGAATAGGTACACGACTAGAGCACTCGTTAGGTATATTACTAGTTGATACGCGATGTTTATTGCTGTAAGTACACGTGATTTCATCTCAAACACATTATGTTGTAACAATGTTGTCGCCGAAAGTGTCAACCATAGCCCGAAACCTGTCGCAAGCGCTAGCCATACTGAAGTATTCTTTGCATATGCCGACACGGTGGTAACTATCAACGTTACTCCGATAACGCTAAGTAAATTGGTCAGAAGTAATACAAGATAATGCTTTTTCCCATACGCGCCAGCCAAGGCTTTTGAAGTAACTCCAGTAGATTTTTCCCAAGAAACAGCAAAAATTTTTCCGTACCATGCCGCCGAGATAAGTGTGACTACGAATGTCGCAAGCGCAACCGCAAACCAATTGATATTTATTTCCATATAGAGTGCCCTTTCATAAATATACTTCTCACCAAAGTATATAGTAACTAACTTGCAAAATACAAGTGAGGTATGAGTTCTGAGGTATAATAGGTGATAATGCAGAAGCAAAGTGCCTCATCACCATCTAATCGACGTTCGAACTGCCCGATTGCGTTTAGCCTAGATTTATTTGGGGATAGATGGACATTGCTTATCTTACGCGATATGCTATTTTACAACAAAACTCGTTTTAGTGACTTCGCTGTAGTTGAAGGTATTTCGACCAATATATTGGCAGAGAGGCTAGTTCGACTCGAAAGAGCAGGCCTCATTACTAGGCAACAAGACGATGTGCTAAAAAATCAGAATATTTACCGAGCGACCGATACGGGTTGGAGTCTTGCGCCAGTTCTGCTTGAGATGGCTATATGGGGTTTGCAGCATGATAAGCAAACGTCGATTAGCAAAGCATTTATCCAACGGCTAAAAATCGAAAGGGATGAAGTTGTTAGTGAAATAATCAATGCTGTTGCTAGTGGTGAGTTTGAGAGATATCAAAAAGACAATATGGGCCTATAGAGAATAATCTTAGCAACTTAAAGACAATGAGGTCGGACTTCTAACAGATGGCGCCAAGGAACTGCAAATTATTTAGCTAACGCGTGTCGTACATCGAACGTAACTCGTTGAAGATTCGTATGTGCCTAAAGTTCTATGGGCTTCACGCTAGACAAAACGTGAAGTTGCACTAAATTATCACAAGCTATTTTTGTCTAAATTAGCTTGCAACTATTCTGTGCTGTGATACGTATATATAGTATGCAAAACAAAACCGATACGGTTCTTATTCAGAGTACTTTGGACGGCGAAGAGAATGCGTACGCTTTGCTTATCGATCGTTACAAAACAGCATTATATCGACATTGTTTTGCGGTGGTTCATGATGAGGATGTAGCAAAAGATATCGCTCAAGATGCTTTTATTACAGCGTACTACAAACTGGCTAGGTTTGATCAAAGTAAAAAATTTAGCACCTGGTTATTCAAAATCGCTACCAACAAGGCACTCGATACACTCCGTAAACGTAAACACCAAACAGCGCTTTACGATGAGGCTGCTGAAAGAATTATTGATCCGCAACCAACGCCAGAAATACAAGCATTATATAGTGAGTTATTTTTGGCAGTCCGAAAGCTTCCTTTAAAACTTCAAATAAGTATAAGTCTTTTTTACTGGCAGGGGTTGGGCATAGCAACTATTGCTGAAATAATGGACACGAACGAAAATACCGTAAAAAGCTGGTTAAGACGAGCCAAAGAACAACTAAGAAAGGAGTTGCGATGAAAAATCTCGACGAAAGTCTATTCGCCATGGGCGCGGTTCGCACTCATTACGAACCAAACGAGTTATTTACTAAAGAAATTATGAGTTGTATTGGTAGCGGCAATAAGCCAAACATCATTAGACGTCTCAAGGAGTTACTAACTATGAAAACATCTATTAAATCTGCACCCGGAATGGCACTGTTGGTGTTTGCATTAGGGGTAGGTACTGTTGGAGCGGGCGCTGTAACCAACTGGTTTCACGGTAACCCGCTTGTAAAAGATGATGCATCGATTATGACCGTTGACGTATCATCATGTAAAGATGCAATATATTCACGAATCATACCAAATAATACACCCCAAAGAATCTTAGGTTTCGAGCAAACTGATTTCAAGAATCTCAAGTTCAAAATTACAGGTGAGCCACACATCTCGGCTGAAGATTTGCAAAAGCAATTGCTGATTGATTGTGAGTATGCTGCTGTTACCACCTATTTTGCAGAAAAGTACGTAGGAGACATGGTAGTTTCTGGCGCCACGATCACTGATATGCAAGAGTCTATTGCAACAGTTGACTATCTGCATAAAGGCAAAAACTACACGAAATCAATTGACTTGTCATCTGTACAAATAGTAAAACAGGGTAGAAATGCGCCGCTTACGGAATTAAAGAAAGGTGATTATGTAATGATTTCTTTCGCCCATCCAACTTCTACGCTATATCAAAGTGAAGAGGATGTTGCTTCAACTGACTACTTCGCCCAATCAAGCCCGAACGGTACACGCGCTCTATTCATCACCCAGCATGATATGCGGCAAGCCTCAGGTACTGAAAGTCACACCGGGATTGATTACAAAAAAATGAACATTATGCCAGTCGACAAGCTTATAAGAAGCCATCGTTAGGCGGCATACCTTTATGGAATCTCAGGGTACGACCCAATCGATTGGGTCGTACCCTGAGATTAAAATGCCAGAAATGAGATCTTCGGTAGGTTGCCCCCACTCGACTCGCTGTACTGCTAGACAGATTCTTGGAGTTTTGAAAATAAGAAAACGTCTATAAACTTGCTTGCTCGGGGGAGCGAACTATTGCAAGTAATGCTCGATGTGCCCCTTCTGGGAAATAGCTAAGCCCAGACGATGTGTTACCCAGCCTTTGCACATAACGTGGATCGTATACAAGCAGTACATTTCCGTAGAATGATCCAAAATTCACCATTGGCTCACCGCCGTCCAACGATCTTTGAGAGGTGCGCTGCTGGGCTAAGTAAGTAACCCGCGACGGATCTAGATTATTAGCCCGAATAATCTGCTCTTCCCCTTTTTCACCTTGATAGGATAAGGTTGATGAAAAATCCCTATCAGTTCCGCTCATTAACGCAATTGGTAAACGCTCTTCATTGAAAAAACGGGTTAGAAGTAGGCCACTTTGCAGTAGCTTATGAATGTCTGGGAAATCTTGCTCAGGGTATTTTGCAAGAAGTAAGTTGCGTAAATCCTGTTGTGTCATAGAAGCAGTATCAGTGTCAATTACTTGCGACGTAACTGCTCACTACCCCAACGCAGCTAGTGATGCGAAATAGCTCGTGGGGTTTGTGCGCCACGTAGTGGTGCACAAAGATAGTACTGTCGCGAGTGCCTGAGCGCCTTTCTCTGTCTTGCTCCCGAAGGAGC
>JBATSO010000062.1:0-21241 GCA_049293335.1 Saccharimonadales bacterium (SeqCode) | reverse complement strand
GTGCTAGGTCGGACCTTGTCGCCCGTATGGCTATAGCTAGACGACTTCGCCGAGGGCAATGCGGCTAAAGCGGCGCACTACGATGTTTTCGCCAAGCTTTGCGTTGTGCTCTTTTACGTACTCACCGACGGTTTGGTCTGGGTTTTTTATAAAAGGCTGGTCGAGCAGGCAGCGTTCGGCAAAATATTTGCTTAGTTGGCCTTCTACAATTTTTTCCGCCATGTCGGCTGGTTTGCCCTTTAGCGCGTCGCCCGCCAGAAGCTCTTGCTTTTTAGACTCGCGCTCTTCGGCTGGGATGTCGCTAGACTGCACGTAGGCAGGATTGCTGGCAGCCACGTGCATAGCAACGTCT
This sequence comes from Saccharimonadales bacterium (SeqCode), assembly GCA_049293335.1. Classification (GTDB taxonomy): domain Bacteria; phylum Patescibacteriota; class Saccharimonadia; order Saccharimonadales; family UBA4665; genus JAGXIT01. The sequence goes on along the minus strand of JBATSO010000062.1, from coordinate 20,889 downwards.
TTTACAAGGTTTACAAAAATTTCGTTGCGGGCCACGAAGTCGGTTTCGCAGTTAACTTCCACCACTACACCAATGCGGTTGTCGTGGTTGTAAGTGCCGACCAGCCCCTGACGTGCCTCGCGCTCACCGCGCTTTTCGGCCTTGGTCATGCCCTTTTTGCGCATTTCTTTTAGGGCTGCATCGAAATCGCCATTCGCTGCATCGAGCGCTTGTTTGGCGTCGGTCATACCAACGCCGGTCAGTTCGCGTAATCTTTTAATGTCATCTATAGAAATAGCCATGTCGTTCCTCCATTTAGCAGGAAGCAGAGAACATTTGGCAAAAATTTTGCAGATTTCATATTGCAGATATCTGCTCAATGCTACCTGTTCAATTTCTGTTATCTGCCACCTGTTTGTCTGTTAAATACGTTAGTTAATCTTCTTTTTTGTCGGCTGCTTTTTCGGGTGTCTTGCTCTTGGCCTTGCCTGCTTCGACCGCTGCCTGGAAGTAATCAGCCAGGAGTTGCAGCGCCTTAATAGCGTCGTCGTTGCATGGGATTGGGTAGGTAATGCCTGTTGGGTTGCTGTTGGTGTCGCACACGCCCACAATTGGCAGTTTCAGCTTGGTGGCTTCTTTTACGGCGTTGCTATCGTGCACAATGTCGAACACAACAACCGCGCCTGGACGAGCATTGAGCTCTTTAATGCCACCGTACAAGACATTCATGGCATCGATTTCTTCTTGAAAACGCTGTACTTCAAGCTTGTTGTACTTGTTGGCCAGCTCGCCGCTTGCCATTTTGCCTTCGAGTTCAACCAGGTGCTTAATTTGCGCACCAATGGTGTTCCAGTTGGTTAGCATGCCGCCAAGCCAGCGCTCGCACACATACGGTTGACCGGTTGCTTCGGCCAGTTTTTTAACAATATCGGCTGCTTGGCGCTTAGTACCAACAAACAAAACTTGCTTGTTTTTGCTGGCAACTTCCTCGACGAAGCTCAAGGCTTCTTCGAGCTTAGTAACAGTTTTTGTGAGGTCAATAATGTGGCTACCGCCGCGTTTGCTGTGGATGTAGCTCGCCATTTTTGGGTGCCACCGCTCGGTCTTGTGACCAAAGTGCGCCCCTGCCTCTAGTAATTGTTTAATATCGACGTTTTGTGCCATGTGGCAGTCCTTTCTGAGGATAGGTCACAGTGGAGAGGTTCTAGGTTAGAGTAACCGTGACAAAATGTCACCAGGCTACTTTAACCTCTTACCTAAAACCTCTAACCTTTCCGATCCTTATACACCGGTCGGGTCGCCCAAAACACGCTTACAAGGCAATGTTCAGGAGGATTCATACCCGCACCTGCTTAGTTAGTTGCCTAGGCATTATAACAGAGGTGAAAAAATTATGCAAGGAACGTGTCAATCAAATATTGGCGACGTGCGTTGAGTATTTTCTTTAAGCGTTCACGCTCTGCTTTTGGCCTACGTATGCCATCGATTAGTACATCAATTTTTTTAGGTGGCAAGTTCGTCTGAAGACTCCGAACTTGTTGCACAATGTCTTCATCTGTTAGGCCAGGGTACATCTGACGCATACCACCACCTAGCCGTTTACCATTCGTACCAAGCTCAACCTCTGAGACAACTGGACCAAATGAGTCGGCATCTTTCTGCTCGCCTTGTGCACGAAAGTCAAAACTGTTTCCTGTGTCTATACGCATGGCATGACCATCCTTGCTCATAACCAAGTTTGCGCCGTTGTACACCGCATCCCAATTACCCAGTAGGCAGTCCATAACAAACCCCGCATTACGTGCCGCATCCGTTACGGACGACCCTACATCGAGAATCACCTCTTTTGATGCCCTGGCGAGTCTTCCATCAATAATTACTGGCTTCGTTTCGCTAACAAGCTGCGGGGTGACTGCTCTATAGAATTGGTCTGCCAATAGTTCGGTCCAAAGATGCTTGGCCTTTTGCGGAGAGGAATCACCGTATTTTACATACCATCGCTCACGACCAGTTGCAGTTGGCATAATATACCACGCGCCTTCATTACTGCCACCCTGGCTGTCATCGAGCTTAAATGTTCCATCAACTACCTCTGGCTGAACTGCGTCATAGTTACCGTCATCACGACGCTTTGCGTAGTCTTGGTACGTAAGTAGTAGCGTCTCAGCGTCATCATAGACGGGCACATACATACCGTGTTCGATAACGCTGTTTATGACCTCATCGCGTAGCGCTGGCTCTGCCCCGCGCAAAACAATCGCATTAATCTCTGTCGCTGGTATAGCGCCAAATACTAAACGATGGTCTTCGAAGCCGCCAATAGTTTCCCTACCAAAGTCGGTTGAATCTGGAGTACGGTGCATAATAAGACATATCGAACCAAATGAACGGTTTTGTAATGCGCCAACTTGCTCTGAAAATCCGCCTGCTTGCGCTACCGCCTGGCTCACCACTACGGTATCGACGTTGTAAGGATAGCTGTCTTTACGAGAGTTTGTCCCAAGAGTCTCGCCGCATAAAATTCCAGACAAGAGAATATTGCGAAAGCTTTGCACTGTACTAGTGGCATGCACAAGATCACCAAGCTCAAGTGGAGACCTGTGTTCTGCGTAGGCCTTATTACGTAGTGTTGCTTGATCGAGCTGCTCAACGGATCTTGAAAGTGCGATTGACTTAAACAATCTGTATGCAAGGAGCGTTGAGTGAGTTTCTTTTGAAAGCAGGCCGAAAGGTATTTCTGGTCTGGATAGTAGCCCAGGATCTCCAGCTAGCGCATCTGGTGCAATCCACATTTGCTTTTCTTCTACGGTCATGTCCGCAAATAGCTTGAACGCAATTGTATCACCCTCTTCAACTTTGTCCCTAGAGGCTAGTGGTAGTGCGGTGGGGACTCCTGAAACCATGTATTGAGTCGTCGCACCATTTTTAACTTCTCCAAGTAAAAGCTCTGCGTACTGGGTATTGAGCCACCAAAGTGATTTCTGGCCACCGCCAAAAGCTTGCTTTATACGTGCTAACATTTTACGAGGGGACTCATCCGCAATACACATTCTAACCAGCCGAATCCCCATTGCCCCCAAGCCGTTGCTTGGCTGCACCAGAGTAAGTAAGCCATCATCAACGAGATCTTTAAGCTGGATATAGGCAGCCGTCGGATCGTCAGATAGTAAGACATGGGCTATCATTTCTTCATTGTATTCGCCGCCTAGTTCTAGTAAACCCTGGTCGATTAGACTAAAAATCTTGCTGCACGTTTCCTGTATATCTTCAGTTTTCATCACATGCGTAATCAATAAGAACTTTATGCTCTGCGGGACAACGCTGAGTATGCCGCTTTCAGCCATAGTCTTTGCATCTATAAATGCTTTACGCATATCTTCTGCTCTGAAAACGAAATTCACTAACAAAGTATTGTTTGATTCTCCAAGATTGAACAGCCCCTCGGCCGCAAGATCTTTTATAATAGTGTATTCACCTATCGGATCGTGGCTCCCAAATACGCGTTTAATGATTTTCTGAGAAAAAACAGGCTCTAGATTAAACAAACCCATGTCTGAAAGCTCTCTTACCTGAGCCATCGCATTCGTTGGATCTTCGGAGTCGAAAACATAGCTCACAACAACGTGTTTAACGTCCCGATCTTCAATGGTAAACAGACCATGTTCAGCACATGAAGAAATGATAGAAAAACGCCCAGCAATATCTTCTGATTTCATTATATAATCAAGGACAAATCCGTTATATTCCTCTCCGCCCAACTCAAATACACCTTGCTTTTCCACCTCTCGCCATTGCTCGTAGAGTTCATTGCGTCGATCAGAGCTAAGTATGCTCATATATAACGAGGTACGTCTTCCCCCGCCTATAAGCAATACACCGTCATCTATAAGCCGGCTTATTTGCTTCAACGAACTTTCTGGGTCGGCGTTACGGAGAATGATTCCTATTATCGCTTCTTTAACATTATTTACTCCACCAGATTCATCAAAATCGTTCCCCACAATGTTAAATAGACCCCCATCAACAAGTCGTTTTAACGTTTCGTACCGATTACCCGCCATATCATCTTCAAGCCTTTGGCTAAGCTCTCCGTTTGTTTTTGTCAGAAAGTCATCCAATGTATGTTTTCTGTGCGACAAACCTGTCTCCGAAAGTGCACGTACTATTGCGGTAGCCGAACTGTCTAATGCCCCAAAGTACTGGGGTCTCAAAAGGTCGATATAGCCCGAAGAAATCAATTCCTTAAGAGTACGTTCACCAAGATTATCGAACAGTGAAATTAGACCTCTATTTCGATGGCTAACTTCCTCGAAAAGATTATCTTGATCGACATCAGGCACAAGCGCACGATAAGCATTAACAATATTCATTACACTTTCCTGAGGAACTTCACGATAAGCCTTTTGGCTCAATTGAGCGAAATCCGTCAACAGAGATACAACAGACGCCCTACGGTCTTCATCCAGACCAGTAAATAACGCACAGAATTCATCGATAGATTGTCCTGACGAAAGATATCTTTCGATTTTTCCTGACCGTAATAATTCGTTCAAGCACGATTCGGGCAATGCAGAGAAGTCTTGAACATTATACAAACTACCCTTTTCGAAAAAATATTCGAAACCGGTAGCCTGTATTTCGATTGGCATATTTTTCATATTTAGGCTCTGCAAATCACCAGACGAGAGAATATTTTTATAACTCTCGGGGTTATTTATCCCAAGAAAAGCTGAGCTATGTTCCAATATAGCCTGGACCATTGCTTCCCTGCCCCACACACTTTTTCGTTGTTCTATTAGTGTCGTAGCGAGGTCAGCGGGCAGTCCATTGAATAAATTGGTTTGGAGAGCTTCAGCAGATAAGGACACGTTTGATGTAAACAACCCAAACAACCTTTCATTACATATAACGCTCGGGAGATTTTTTAGGTACGGAATTATGCCACCCCGCGTGTCAGCCGGTAGAGTACGTCCATAGTTAATGATATCTTCCGTGTTCAACGACAAGTCTGGATAATCCGCTGAGTTTTGCAAAACCATAGCAGCATCTAGCCCACCCTTATCAAAGATCTTTCGGGCAAAGGCACCATCTACTTGAGCTCCGTCATCAGTAAACGCCTGTCGATTCTCGAGCACTATACCGATACACCCCTCTTCAATCAGCGCTTCTTTAAAATGTTCATCTAGCTTGAGAGTAGGAAACACTCCTCTGTTCTTAAGTACGAGTTGGTAAACTCCATCGCTCAAGATATACCGCGCCACGTTGGAATCAACCTCTGTGGCAACAGGTAAATCCGTGAGAAGTCCAGTTACATCGCAGCCTGAGAATTCTGCTTTATCCGCATTAGAGCTCATCGGCTCTAATCCTTTCAAGCCACTCTCGTCCTCTCCCATATTTGGTGGAACAGGTACTTTATAAGCTTGTTTAAACAAACGCAACAAAACGATATCGCTTATGTCGGGCGGGATAGTCTCTGCTTCTTCAAGACGCCAGGTAACTTTCAATGTTTTTCTTCCATCCCACGGATCTGGATTGTTAAAAACTTTCGCCTGAAGATGCCCCTCAAGCCAATTGTCAGCTTCTTCTAGTCTCTGCCTGTCTTTTTCATCTAACTTTTCTATATCACCTCTAGTGATAGCCTCGAACCGATTATAGATTTCGTCAGACAAAAATGGTTCTTTTTTAGGCTCACTCGGTTTAGCATTGGGTAAGTCAACCGCCACCTCATGTCCAAGAGCTGCGCTTCCTGCACCTAGTGCAACCTCACCTTCTGCTAAACGGCTGGGGCCTAATGGTGCAATGTTAGCTTGAGGGTCATGAGCACCAGCAGAATCTGCGCCCTCATACGGCTGGCCAGATGGACGATTGGGTGAAGGAGAATTTTCTTCTGTCATGTTTTCGGTTTTTGTTGGTTATCTTTTATTTTACCTGAGTATTGTTATATGTCAACAGGGGTGGTATACTACAAGATAGCTGTTTGGGATAGGTCGGACTGCAGTACGCCCACTGCTAACCCGAAGGCCAAGCATACTAAACTATTATTTTATGGGCAGAGGCTATAACAATGAAAAAAGATTTACACCCTAAAGGTTACCGTTTGGTAGTGTTTCAAGACCTAAACAATAACCAAACATACCTAACGCGTTCCACCGTTAAGACCGACGAAACAATCACCTTAGACGGCGTAGAATATCCGCTTGTGAAAGTTCATATAACAGGTTCAAGCCACCCGTTCTTTACTGGCGAAGAGCGCGTGCTTGACATAGAAGGTCGCGTCGACAAGTTTAAGGCCCGCGCTGCTGCTGCCGAAAAGGCCAAAGCTGCACGTATGGCTGCTGCCAAAAAATCTACTGCTCGCGCCGAGAAAAAGGCAGAGAAAGAGGAAAAGGCTTAACCTTTTCCAGGTTAGAGTGAATAGGTTTTAGGTTAGAGTTGCTAGGCTTGAGCCTAAATCCCCCTTACCCCCCCCACCTAAAACCTCTAGCCTTAAGAAAATTTTATGATTTCATCATTCCGCGAACTCATCGTCTGGCAAAAATCATTTGATTTGACAGTCAGAGTTTATTTCTTAACTAGTAAACTCCCGACCTCCGAAAAACGCGGCTTAACAGACCAAATGCGGCGATGCGCAGTCTCGATTCCAAGCAACATAGCCGAAGGACAACAACGCAATAACCGTAAAGAATATCGTCAATTTCTTGGCATAGCACGCGGTTCAGCGGGTGAGCTTGAAACTCAACTACTGCTCGTTGAAAAAATCTATAAGCTAGATGTCACCACAACTGTTGCCATCGTTCACGAATTACAGAAAATGCTCCTCGTTATGAGAAATAAGCTCGGACAGACAAACTAGCGGTATACTAGATATATATGAAAGAGAAAGAAAGACTGCTTAGAATTGAGCTACAGGAAATTCAGGTCAAGCTTGAAAATCCAGCGATATTTTCCGATTCATCCTACCCAAAATTAGCAAAAAGACAAAACAAACTAGAAGAAATTATAAGGCTCTTTGACCAAATTGCCGCCCTTAAGCAACAGGCTATAGAAGCTGAGCAGCTCCTGTTAGATTCCGACCCAGAAATAGCTTCCATGGCCCAAGCCGAGCTTTTAGCTCTCCACTCTAACCTAGAACCTCTTACCTCTCACCTTTCTGAGGCGCTCACTCCTAAAGATCCCAACGACGAAAAAGACGTGATTGTCGAAATCCGCGCCGGTGCAGGGGGCGACGAGTCTTCCCTGTTTGCAGCCGAACTCTACCGCATGTACGTGCGATGGGGCGAAATAAAGGGCTTTAAAACAGAGTTGGTTAGCGAAAGCCCCAGCGAAGTCGGCGGTTTTAAAGAAATTATTTTCGAAATGCGCGGCACCGACCTTTACAAACAGCTCAAGTTCGAAGCGGGTGTGCATCGGGTACAACGCGTACCAGCCACCGAAAGCCAGGGGCGTATTCACACCTCTACCGTTACAGTCGCCATTCTGCCCGAGGCCGAGGAAACCGATGTAGAGATCAACTCCAATGACCTCCGTATTGATGTATTCCGCGCCGGTGGCCATGGCGGCCAAAGCGTGAACACCACCGACAGCGCAGTGCGCATAACCCACCTGCCGACCGGCCTAGTTGTGGCCAATCAAGACGAAAAATCCCAAATAAAAAACAAGGCCAAAGCCCTGAGCGTACTGCGCTCACGCTTGCTCCAAATGAAGATTGATGAAGAACAAAAAACCTTAAGTGATGCCCGCAAAAAACTGATTGGCAGCGGCGACCGCAGTGAAAAAATCCGCACCTACAACTTCCCGCAAGACCGCATAACCGACCATCGTATTGGCTACAGCCGCAGCAACATCCCTGCCGCCCTCAGCGGTGACATAGATGACCTTATAGAAAAACTAGCCGACTACGAACGCAATCTTATTAACGAAAATCAGTAGCCAGCAATCCGTAGCTAGTAGCCCGCCTACCAATATAAAAGCTTTATTCCGATTTACCCTTAAGAACACCAAGATGGTTTCGAAAATCACGGTGGAACCAACCCCCCCTTATACCCTAACCCCGAATTCATCACATCAGCCATTTTATGTAAATTTATTACGCTATAGCGTCAATATTTTACATGAATTTATATTACTGTGGGCGGTGTGGTTTCGGTTGAGAAAATTTGGTAGCAGGATATCGTTTTTTAAAACGTGCCAAAAGCACCTTTTCGTTATCGAGGTTGACTGCCTCAAAATACGTTACGTAGCTATCTACACCGTAATGCGTAGATATTTGCACTATGTCGTCTCTGCACGGAAACGGTGTAATCCATGTACTTTTTTGAAGTTGGAAGCAACCAAACCTACGAAGCTGATGGCCAAGTGCATCACGAGCACTTTTCTGATCCTCTGGCACATCGTATAAAACAATGCGCCAATAGCCATCCCACTGCTGTAGGGCCCTCACCTGCCTATCGCGAAATTCGCTGCGGGCAAGACGCTTCCGCGCTTTTTCGGTCACCTGCAAGCCATGCTCGTAATTGCCCGCGAGCAGGCCTTGTTGTTTCATGTAGCGAATCACCCGCTGAGTTTCGCGCCGTGCTTGACGTTCGTATTCACGCGTATCAAGAATTTTAATGAGCTTACCGAAAGGCTTATCGAGAGCCTGCAAGATTCCTGGGGTTAGCAGCCCTGTTGTCACCACTGCCCCCAGTACACCGTATCGAATAATCTCATCAATAATTTTAGAGGTTATTTCTCTGGTTATTTCTGCGTTCATGCTACTCATGTGTAAATATTTTACGCTATAGCGGAAAAAATTTACACGGGTGTTGGTTATGGCGAGAGTATAGGGTTGGGGCTTAACGGCTTTATTGAGCTTTAGGCTTTATTGGGCTGTGTTTGCTGTGTTTGTAGTAGTGGTGGCGGTCGTGGCGGATAGTGCCCGTCGGGTGATGATGCCGGCCGCCGTCCACATATTCCAACCCGCGATTTCGCCTGCAAGCACGGCTATTTGCGCCTCTGGACTCAGAGCTGCTTTGTCGGCTGGTGTTAGGTCGCCCCTCCAGGCATCGATAGTACTTGCTAGTATGCCCGCTTGGGGTTCTGGCAAATCAGCCACCGGCTTGCCCGTACATATACCTAAGATAGCGAGTTCGGCAAGACTCAAAAGTTGTGCCTTGTCGCCTGCTTCTTTGCCTAGTTCTTTTTGCGCTTCATCTAAAGTACTTAGTAGGCCTCGCGCGTACTGCCTTTGGTAGTCTATGCTTATGTCGTCAGTTCCTAAAAATGCTGGGAGCGGCATAAGGTGCGCAAAGCTATCATTTGTTTTAAAAAATTGTTACATGGTTGGCCCCTGCCGCAAAAAAGCGGGTGGCCATTGTACGTTTTCTGATATTCCTGACATTATTGTGAGCCCTTTCTAAGGTGCACTGTAACACCTTCTTGTAATGCTTGGTACGCTGCATCTACTTGAATAGTTTCATTCTGACTCATGTTTGAACTCTTTATGACTTAAAGAATTAAGCTATTTACTAGCCTAAGGCTGTGGCTGTGGTACGACCGTATTCGCTGTAGCGCCTACCTTTACCGCAGTCATAGGGTTCACTGCTGGAATGGTTGGAAGGACAATATTTCCACCCGTATCTGCTTGGGCTATTACTGCAGCGTAACAAAACCGAGCAATTTCGACGCCTTGAGCCGCACGAGTCGAATTAGGTCGTGAAAGATCTTGCTCTGTGCCTGGAAGTTCTCTCAACTCACGCTCATAACCCACGAGTCTATTAAGCCCCTTTTCATCGAATGAGCCGCTGGCGATAGCAGTAAGGCATATTGCTTCCCGGCCTTGCCTTGCAGGGAAGTAGTATTCGTCTACATCTCGAGATTTATTAGCGTTTTGGCGTGCAACCTCAAGTACGTAGTTGGCAATGATTGTGCCAGCAGTTGTTGCAGTTGTTTCTTTACCATTCTTTTTTGCTTCCTCGAGCGCCTTCTTTACGGCAGCACTTTCAGCCGATATCTTACTGAACTCACCGAGCGTGCCAGCAGCCGCATCGAGAACACTATGAGGCGTTGGGATACCCCCCTCAGGCGGGTGAACCACCTTTTCATATACATTGCCTACTTTTTGCGAGTGCGTAGGCTCGCTCGAGCCACAGCCTGCGAGGCCAAGGCCCGCTACAACTGCTAACCCTGTTGCTGCAATTCTTGTTGCGCCACGATTATTGTTATAGTTCCGATTCATAGTTGATACTCCTTTCACTTGAGTGAGTGATACTATACGGCTTTTTTATATTTATGTCAATATTGTTTTGCGCTCTTTAGACTTTTAACCTGTTATTTTTCTTTATTGTTTGTCAAAATATAATTGACAAACAATGTTACTGTTGCTAGAATAGTGGCATGGATACTCTTATGCAGACACTTCGCCATGCTGGGCTTGGCCAGTCGCAAGCAAAAACGTACCTTACCCTGCTGCAACACGGGCCGCTTGGGGCGCTTCAACTCGCAAAACTTACGGGAGAATCTCGCACCAATACGTATATGCTGTGCGATAAACTCATTCGTTTTGGCTTAGTTATGAAAATGGAAGGCAAGAAAACTCTATACGAAGCCGCCCACCCTTCTGCGCTAGAAACTCTGGCCGAAAAACGTCGTAAACAAGTACAAAAAAGTGAGAAAATTGTTCACGATACCGTGTCAGAGCTTATCGCAACCTACTACAGAACACGCGACACGCCAGGGGTTGTAACGCGCTTTGGGCATGAAGGCATAGCGGCCGTGTACAACGAAATTATAGAGTGCGGTACAGACCAGCAATATTTGCAGTCTCCTCATGATGGTGCCTACATGGGCGAAGATTTTTATAAAGAGTTCGGGGCCAAAAAACGCAAACGCGGCATACAGTCTCGAGTTATTTCGGTGGCAGATACGAAAACGCGGGCCGCTCACACCCAAGAAAGAGAACTCCTAGAAGGTGTTACGGAACGAATATGGCTTCAACCAGGTACCTACACTGCACCCGTTGAATGGATTGTTCAGGGCGGCACCGTTTCTGCAATTACGTTTACCGAACAGCCAATAACACTTACTATTCATAGCCCTCAAATAGCTGATTCAATTCGTCAACTATTTGAATTGGTTAGAAAAAACCAAACAACCCCTTAAATTACTGCTATAGTAGCCGTATGTCTTCAACTATTTCAGATTTTTTGCGTGAGACAAGTGCGTACCTATATGCACGCGGCATTGAATCGGCGCGGCTAGACGCACTACTTTTTGTATGCGACCAGTTAGGGCGTGATAAAGCATGGGTTTTGGCACATCAAGAATATGAACTACAGGGGTCAGATGTAGAAATATTGAACACTAAAATTGCTCAAAGGGCTACACATGTTCCCCTGGCCTATCTTCGTGGAACGGTCGAGTTTTATAGCCGCAATTATATCGTGAATAAGCATGTGCTTGTTCCTCGACCAGAATCTGAGGCTCTGATTGAGCTTGTAAAACAAGTTGCGAATGACAAGCCACAGGTGACAATTATTGATATCGGAACAGGTTCGGGCGCGCTAGCTATTACCGCCAAACTAGAGCTGCCAAGCAGTATCGTTCTGGCCACCGATATCGACCCAGCCTGCTTAAGCATCGCTAAACACAATGCCCTAGCTCTTGCTGCTGATGTTACATTCTTAAAAAGTGATTTGCTTCGCGACCTTGAAAATTCAAAGTTTAAGGTTCAAAATTCCATAATTATTGCTAACCTGCCGTATGTACCTAAAGATTATCCAATTAATCAAGCAGTGTCGCATGAACCAGCACAGGCTTTGTTCAGTGGCGTAGATGGTCTAAGTCACTACAGAGCTTTGTTTGCGCAACTAAAGAACCATGCATTCCCCGCCCTGTACGTTATAACAGAATCTTTACTCGGCCAGCACCAGCAAACAATTGAAATTGCCAAAAAGTCGGGCTACAAACATCTTGCCACCGATGGTCTGGGGCAGCTTTTTGTTCGCTACCCTAGTAAATAAGAGTGTTAGAATCCTAGTTACTTGGAGCTTTAGCCAATGTTACATTTTTTGTAATGTCTTTGCCGTCCCGTACTATGGTAAGTTCGACCGTGTCGCCAACTTTATGAGCGCTGAGGAGCGATAGTAGACTGCGTTTTTCGTCTATATTCACACCGTCAATCTTTACAATAATATCGCCCTCCTCTACCCCTGCTTTAGCGGCTGGACCGTCGGCCAAGATAGTTTCGGAGCCCATTTCGCTACTACGAGGTATGTAGGCACCTCGTTTTGCGCCCAGGTTATATTGCTTAGCAATATCGTCTGTCAGCATAACGTACATCACGCCCAGGTAGGGCCTTTCGAGCTTGCCCGAAGCCTTAACGCTCTCGATTAAACCTTTTACATCGTTTATCGGTATAGCAAAGCCAACACTTTGTGAGCCGCTAGCTATGGCCGTGTTCACCCCTATGACTTCGCCGTTCATGTCTACGAGCGGACCACCCGAGTTGCCCTCGTTGATAGCCGCATCGGTCTGAAAGAGGTCGTCTAAGTTCTCGGCAACACTGCCGGTACCATCGCCCGCCTGAACGCTGCGACCATAGCCAGAAATAATGCCGCTTGTTACCGTATTTTGGAATTGCCCTAGGGCATTGCCGATCGCCACCACAGAATCACCAACCTGAACTTTACTTGAGTCACCCACCCTGGCAGGCACCAGCGTATGACCCTTAAGGTCTTCGACCTGCAAAAATGCAATGTCTAAGCTATCGGTACTCCCCGTTCGCCCAACTACTTTTACGCTGTCTAGTACCGTACCATCGCTCAGCGTAACACTAACTTCGGTTGTACCCGCTGGCACTACATGACGGTTGGTCAAAATAAGCCCTTTTGCGGTCAAAATTATACCTGTGCCTGCACTTTGCTGGGTTTGTGAACCCAAGCCAAAGCCAAAAAAGCCGCCGTAACTAGAGCTCGGCGTTCTGGAAGTAACGTTCACCGAAACAACGCTTTGCCCCACCTCTTTTGCAATAGAACTAACAAGATTGGCTTTGTCGGACAGTACGGTACGCTGCTGGATAATAGTATTTTGGCTGCGATCATGGCTCGCCGCGCCCAACCAACCACCACCAAAGCTTAGTGCTATAACCGCGAGTACAGCCAGTGCGTTTGTAAGTAATTTTGTTCGCGGGTGCAATTGAGTCTCGATCGGCCGCATGACCTTAGTATCGGAACTTACTTTTTGTTTTTTTGATTCCATACCCCTCCTTATACCCCAAGATTCTTACGCTTTGCAGAAAAATCAGATTATTTTGTCACCCCAGTCTGAAAATACTAGAATAACCATGAGCGTTGTTGCAAGTATAAACAAAATTTGCCGTCTCACCATGGTAGAAAGTTTATCGAAATGGTCAAGATAGTACATTGTACCTATTCCGAAAGCCATGGTTATTAAGATAAGCGTGGGCTGCGCCACAACACCATAGTAAAAGATGAGCCAATGTCCCAAGATCCAGGTTAGTGCCGCGCCAAAATACCCCCAAATATAGGCAAGTAGGCGTATGTGTTGTTCGTCGAAGCTGTAAAAAAAGTGGTGAGCCGAAAAAAAACATATAAAAGCAACGGCAATAATAAGTGTTAGTAGCGAAGAATGGTCCCACAGCGAAAACACCGCCATCAAGCCCACCGCTTGGGCGAATAACGCCTGTACAGAGACCCAAAATACCTCGGTGCGTGGCTTAATAGCCAGTAGCCAGATAGCCCAAACAACGGCATACCCCAAACACATCACCGTAGAATCGGTGCCCATCATAAGAGCCAGCGCCGAAAGCCCTACAATGGTATCAACCGCATTAGTGCGAATGTTGGCCAGCCAAAAACGTGGACGAACAGCAAACATACGCCATTTACTAAGTAAAATAACTGCTAGCGCTACTGAGGCAAAATCTGCCCGCACCAGCGCAAACACCAAAAAAGGCAGCAGCACATTGTATGCGAGATAAAAAGTGTGGGAAAAACCTCGACTGGGTTTTAGCTTTTTTGCTAGGGGCCTCATGTGCCTGTAATTATAACAAATTGTGTGCCAGTTGGCACCTGTAGGTTGGCTGGGAGCTCATTTTTAGCAATCACACCGTAACGGTCTTGTAGATAATGAAGCGTGTAGGGAGAAGCGCTGCTTGCAAGGTTAATAACCTGCACACCCGCGGCGGCTGTTTTATCGAGCGTTGAGCTCGCTGTAGCTGTGTAGCCATAGGCTGTAAGTGTTTCAAGGGTAGAGGCTCGTAGTTTTTCGGTGCTGGCTACCACGTACACAGGAGCCTGCTCTTTCACTAAAAATCCATCTTTTAGCTGTGAGCGCACATAATTTTGAATGTCGCTGTAGTTATTGAGCCCAGCAACTGGCTTAACAATAGAGGTAGTACCTATTTGACCTGTAGTAACAAGCTTTGCGGGAGCGGTTAGACTGAGTGAGGCAAGCTGTGTGTCATCGACTTTTCTTAAAATAGCCATGAGCCTGGTGGCAGCCTGAGGGCTGAGGTCGGTGTGAACATTACTACCAAACGCATCCATAAGGTTGCTTACTTTTGCAGGGTTACCGATCACCCCTAGGTTTAAGATTTTTTCTTTGAGTGCAATTAGAAGCTCACGTTGCCGGTTAGACCGCGCAAAATCGGAGCTTGTCTCTCGAGACCGAGCATACATAAGTGCCTGCTTGCCGTTCATAGTTTGCAACCCAACGGGCGCAAGTACGGGGTTATTGGCGTTTTCCCACGCCATGGTTGGGTCGTAGAGCCTATCTTTTACATTGAGTGTTACGCCGTTCACCGTATCGACCGCTTGTTCGAAAGCCTGGAAATTAACGAGCACATGGTAGCTTATGCTTATGCCAAGCACGCTACTTACCGCCGTATTAGCCGCCGCGAAACCTGCGGCTACCGCCTGTTGGTCGTTGCTTGTAAGGCTTGTTTTGCCCAAATATTTGTACTTGCCGCTACTGTAGGCGGCGTTGATTTTTTGGTAAGCGCCAAAATAGTTTACGGGCATTTTTACCCATAAATCGCGCGGAATACTTACCATCGCCGCAGTGTTATTTACGGGGTCAACGCTAAGAACCATCATAGTGTCGGTTAGGTCACCGCCGTCGTGTTTGGGGCCGCCAATGCCAAGCAGCAAAATATTCACTCGGCCATCACCCTCACCTTTGAGCAATTCTGGTTTGATTTGCTCGGTACTAAGCGCGGCGACCGTGCTTGTACCCTGAAAAACCTTGTAAAAGTTCGAGTATCCACGCCACACAAGCGCACCACCCGTCACTAAAACCAAGGTAGTCAAGGCTAAAACCGAGCGAACAGCGGTTTTTCGCCACGAGCGCCGCTTGTGAACTACCGTGGAAGGGGCGCGCTCTGTTGGTTCATATTTGGGTAGGTCGAACGAGGGTATTGGTTCTGCGGCGATAGGTACTGCTGCTGACTTATGCGGCTTTTTTGGTAATACTAAAGCGCTGTGGGCATTTTTTTCGCATAATAATGGAGCTGCTACGGCGGCAGTTTCTTTTGCTCTGCTGCCTGTTTGGGCATAGCCTGATCGCACAGCCACATGAACAGACCGCCTCTGAGGAACGAATCCTTCAACGCCACGACTATACCGATCAGATTTTTGTGTACTGTTTGTGTTCATGAACGATCTCTTTTATTAGGCTCAAGTATACCCGACTTCTGGCCTGTCGTAAACCCTTATGTTTGCAGAAATTTGTTTACTGAAATCTTGGGTTTTTTAAGCGTTTTCCCGTATAGTAGAATGAACATGAACGATATTCAAAACAATGATGCCTCTTATTCTGTAAGTGGACAGGCTAAAAAACAACCAGCAGTAGCTAATCAGCCCGAACAAAAGCGCAGTTCGTGGCGCTCGAACCTTTCGACCATAGGTATTCTACTTATGGCACCCTTAATTGCATTTTTACTGACTGTTTTTGTGTTTCAGTCATACCAGGTAGATGGCCCCAGCATGGAACAAACTTTGCAAAACAGTGACCGCCTGATTGTATGGAAACTGCCTCGCACCTGGGCACGAATAACAGGTCACCAGTACATACCAGGCAGAGGCGATATTATTATTTTGAACGAATCTGGCCTAGGAAGCTATGGCAGCACAAACGACACAAAACAGCTTGTAAAGCGCGTAATTGGGCTACCTGGCGACCGCATCGTTATTAAAAATAATGTGATTACGGTGTACAACGGCCAGCATCCCGAAGGTTTTCAACCAGATGCCACCCTGCCCTACGGCGAAAACAACGCAATTCCTCCCACAACCAACAATGTTGACGTTACGCTTACAAATTCTCAGCTTTTTGTGTGCGGCGATAACCGCCCCAATTCATTAGATTCTCGTATATTTGGCCCTATTCAAACCAATCAAGTCGTTGGCAAACTGGTTATACGAATTTTGCCACTCAATACCATGAAACGGTTTTAGCCACTTCTCGTTCAACTCTACTCTGTTACTCTGAAAGCGCAGCTAGCAGCCTACGAAGTTCTTCGTCTGAGGTAAATTGCAGTTCAATTTTGCCACCCCGTGCTGTTCGGTGAATACGCACGTTCGTGCCATATTGTTTGCTGAGCAGCTTAGTTTCGGGGGTTTCGGCCGACATGTGCTGTTTGGCAGATTGTGATTCTTTGTAGCCTGCTTTAACCGAACTTACAAAGCGTTCGGCCTGTCGCACCGACCAGCCGTGCTGCACAATGAGCTGCAAAAGTTCACTCTGTTGGGTGGGGTTTTGTTTAAGAGCTAATATTTGACGTGCGTGACCTTCGGTAATTTTGCCTTCGCGTAGGGCTGTTTGGGCGCTGTTTGGCAGTTGCAGTAGACGCACGATGTTACTAATGGTTGTTTCGGCCTTACCAAGTCTTTTGGCGATAGCCGTATAGCTTACACCGAACTGCTGGTGTAAACGCTCGATTGAAACAGCCTGCTCCAGTGAACTCAGGTCGACTCGCTGTACATTTTCTATAAGGGCAATTTCGAGCTGCTCGAGCTGCTCGCTGGTACGCACTAGAGCGGGAACTTTTTTGAGCTTCGCGAGTTTGGCGGCGCGGTAGCGGCGCTCGCCTGCAATAATTATGTAGCCTTCGCCTTGAGGACTCACCACCAAAGGCTGCACAATGCCGTGTTCGAGTATACTCGCCGCTAGTTCTTCTAGGGCCGCCTTGTCGAAGACGGTTCGTGGCTGTTCGGCATTTGGCTTTAGGTCGCTTACAGCAATCTGTCGTACGCGCTCGCCATCTTCTATAAACGCCATTGTGTCAAAGTTTTGTGGAATCAACGCCCCAAGGCCACGCCCTAGGCCACTCTGTTTTTTAGAACTTGCCACGCTTCATCACCTCCTGTGCCAAAGCCTTGTAGGCCCGTGCCCCTTTGCTCCATTTGTCGTGCTCAAAAATTGTTTTACCATAACTAGGCGCTTCGGCTAACCGAATGTTTCGCGGTATAACTGTTTGAAAAACCTTGTCGCCAAAATGCGTTACAACCTCTTGCTTTACCTGTTCGCTCAGTACGGTTCGCTTGGTGTACATAGTTAAAACAACGCCAAAAATACTTAAGCCAGGGTTAAGACCCTGGCGAACAAGCTGCATGGTCTGAAGTAGCTGGCTTAACCCCTCAAGCGCAAAATATTCGGCCTGCACGGGTATAAGCACCCCATTTGCGGCGGCCAGCGCATTGACCGTTAGTAAACTAAGAGCTGGCGGGCAATCTATAATAACAACTTCGGCATCGATCATGGCGAGCGCGTGCTTAAGCCTTGTTTCTCGTTGTTCTACCTGGACTAGGTCGAGTTCTGCCTGTGCAAGGTTGGAGTTAGCGGGCAAGACGTACAGGTGCTTGGTTGTGGTCGGTAGTACAATATCACTCGCCTGGGCCTGCCCAATTAGTACGTCGTACAATGTTGTTTGCAGCTCAGTTTTTTGTATACCAAGCGTACTGGTTGTATTTGCCTGGGGGTCTAAGTCAACCAGCACAACTCGACGGTTGGCGCTGGCTATTTGGGCGGCAAGGTTTACGGCTGTCGTCGTTTTGCCCACACCACCTTTTTGATTTGTTACGGCTAACACATATGCCATCGGTCGACACCCTCTCTTTGTTATTTAAGCGTAACAGATTACTGACCGTTGGTAAACCTCATCTGTGTCGCTGGATTGTTGCGTTTTAATGCTAGCCTTATGGTACTAGCTGGCCTTGCCGCCTACTGTCTTTTTTTGCCGTCTTCTCTTGGAGCATTCGTTTTTTGCCCTGTTTAGGCTGCGCCTTTTGCCGCCTCGTATGCGCACAGGAGTAAACTCTAAAGCTTCTCATAAATTGTGCGACATTGCGTTTTGCAAACTTCAGCTCCCTACTGCTGTTAAATGCGCAGATACGGTAAGTGCGCTTGGCTAAGTTATAAAGACCAATCTTATTCGGTAATACTGCTGGGCTAGCAAGCTAGCTCTTGCCTATCGTTCTACCCTTTCACATAGCCAGCGGCATTAAGGCTAAGTATCGTTTAGCTTACACATGTTGTGGGATTGGGTTGTTGATAATAGTGCATATGCACCGCCAGCAGGTTTGCACATAATTTGAGGTTAAAATAAAAAGCAGGCCTTGCGAGAGTGCCTGCTTTTTTGTTGAAACGTTTTTGTTTTTGTTTGGTTTAAGGTTTTTTGATTTCGTCTTTTTATGGGTGACAAAATCTACTTGCTAGTATGCGCTACTGCTTACAAGAATGCAATACTTTTTGTGCACATTTTTTACTCAATATACACATTTTACCTCAGTTATCCACAGCTATTTCGTTCCTTCTTTCCCACTGCTATGCATAACACTGTAGCTAGCATAGGCTCTGGATAGCAAACCACTGCCTGCCCAAAACCAGGTCTATTTTGGGGAGCATCGACTTTTGGCCGCGCGCTCAGTAGTTAACGGGTGATTGCTCTTGTGCGCATACTAAAGTAATCAATGTAGATCATCGCTTCTTGTGTCGTACGATTCTTAATCTCCATCATAGGTTGCTGTGGT
The DNA here is from genome assembly GCA_049293335.1 of Saccharimonadales bacterium (SeqCode). Classification (GTDB taxonomy): domain Bacteria; phylum Patescibacteriota; class Saccharimonadia; order Saccharimonadales; family UBA4665; genus JAGXIT01. Next base: position 1,882 of record JBATSO010000062.1, on the reverse strand, counting down.
GCAGATGGCTGATACGTGCTCGGCGAAGTAGTGTAGAGAGTGTCATTGATATAGAATTCGTAGTTATTGGAAGCGTTGCGGCGAATTTCAAATCGATACCAGGTGTTGGCTACAGGCGTTAGTGCGGTGTTAGTGATTGTCGCGGTGGTGCCGTTAGTACAGGTGGTACTTTTACAAACGATTGTTTCTATCGTAGTGCCCGTGTAGCGGAAATATATGCCACTGTTCGGCTGACTTACGCCTGTACCAGGGTTAGAGCTCATATCATCCACCATGCCAATGAAGAATTTGTCGCGGGTGGTGACATTGGCACTCGTTCTCACAATGTAAGTCATGCGGTCAAATGAGCTGGTGAACACAGGTGATAATATCATATTGGTTGCCCAGCCCGATGATGTGACGTTTGTACGCAATATGTTAACCCCTGGGTGGTTGGCGTCTTCGGCTGTATTGTTCATTTCACACCCAAAATTACCGTCGTTTGCTGATATTTCAGCATCGCTGTCACAGATCCAGTTTAATTCACCCATGTTGCGTGCCTGCGGAATTCGGTCATTCACACCATTGACCCTGGTGCTAATAAATTCATCTTTTAATTCCACCGTTTCGTAGCTGAGCCCATTACAGTTTTTCCAACCACTGTTCGCATAGCACCTAAAGTCTTTTGTGGCGCTATTATAATACATTGCCCCCTCAAGTCCCGTTGGATCACCCGCGGTTGTTTTATTTCCAAGAATCAATATTACTCCCGTCGTATCGCCAGCGACAGGCCCTACGTAGACTCGAGAGTTCGTTGTATCGGCGGTAAATAAGCTCGTGCCAGAGCTACTCTGAATGGCAAAGGCAGCGGCGCTGTTTGTGGTACTCTTAAAGGTTTTGTCACCTGTGAAGGTTTGCGTAGTGGTATTTACCAGGCCAGGCATGGTGGCACTGGCGCTCTGGAGGAAGATGGTGCTACCAGAAATAGTGGCGCCCGTAGCATTAGCGGTGCCGCCATCCAGAGCACCCACAGTGATGGCGGCGCCACAAGAACCCCACTGGAGTGTCGTGGCATTACTGGTCAGACATTGGCCGTTTGTGCCACGAGCTAGACGAATACTGTTTGTGCCATCGGAGTAAAGAAGATCACCGTTGGTGGTTAGTCCAGACAGATTATTTATGGCGACCTGAACGGTCGTAGCGCCCGTGCCGCCACTAGCGATAGGCAGCGTACCTGTTACATTGGTGGTAAGGTTAATCTGGTTTGCGGTTATAACCTGGCCCGCTATGCTCAGATAGGTTTGGCCTGCGAGAGTAACATCACCTGTATTGTTGCCACTCAGGTTGCTGCCTGTGACTGCGGCCGTACAAGCAAGAGCACCTGAGCTATTGGTAAGCGTACAGCCCGTGCTGGCACTGCCGCCGCCCAGCAAAATATCGCCTGTGCTGGTGCCGCCAATTTGAACTTGACCCGTGCCGTTGGCGTTGAGCAGTATGTTGGTGTTTGCTGTACCCGCGGTAATGCTCGGGTTGGCGCCACTAAAACTGAGGTTTGTAGCTGTAAGCGTGTTGGTGTTAATGGTGCCAGTTGCTGACAGATTGCCTGTTACATTGGTCGCATCCTGTAATTCAATAGTACCTGCGCTGTTAATAACGATATTCCCGCTGGTGGTTGTCGTTAAGTTAAGATTACTGGCAGTACTATTAAGGGCGGTAGCACCGATATTGACAGCTGAGAGGTTGCTGAGTGACGCGTTTGCACCCGTACTAGTACAAGTACCCCAGCTTGGTGCTGCGCCAGTCGTGGCCAGCAAACACTGACCAGTCGTTCCAGCAGCAGTTGCACCAACAGCACTCGTACCATTGCCGTACAGCACACCGTTGGCCGTAAGCGTTGTTGCGC
>JBATSO010000061.1:0-4931 GCA_049293335.1 Saccharimonadales bacterium (SeqCode) | reverse complement strand
CTGCATAACTTCATCTTGGTTTTCACCGTAGTTCGCGGGTGCGCTATCACCATATTTGCTCCAAAAACGCGCCTCGAAGTTGGCTAAGTACGAACCTGCCTTGGTACAGCCCTCGGGGATTTCGAACCGCGGGCAACTTCCAGCCGCTTGTTCAACTTGCGTCGTGTTGAGCGTAACAATATGGCCGAATTCGTGCACCATAGTGTGAATTAAGTCTTTTTTGTCGTCCATAAAGGCCGCGTTGACATTCATGTGCCACTTGGCGGGATTGTCTTGGCTTTGCCACACAGAGGCCGCACTGCCATTGTTTGCGTCACTAAAAACTTCGAACGAAAGCAGGCGTTCGCCAATGGTTTGCTTGCTCGCCACGCGTGTAAAAAGCTGCCAAAGCTCGGCATCACGAGCCGTTGGCGTCGGCGTTAGATCTTGCGAAGCTGTTACGGTGTAGACCTTACCTTTTGTGTCTGAGCCTGTATCGTCAAGTGTTAGTTCTTTGGTGGGCGCCGCGGGTTGACTTGGCGTCGTTGGCTGCGTAGGTGTGGTTGGTGTTGGTTCAACAGTTGTTGGTTTGGGCTTGGTGGGGGTGACCTTTGACTTAGAACCTTCGAAATAGCCGTTTAACTCGTCGTTAATTTTTTGCTCTATAGCAACGCATTCTTCTTCTGTTTCACAGTCGTAATAACATGAACCGTCTTTGGCATCGTACTGTTCGTAGCTGGTGCAGTCTGCTGAGCTTAAACTATCGTCTTTAGAACCCGTAAAAAGCCAGCCCGCGCCAATGAGTAGAACGGCTACTGTTGCTGCAAGTATTATCCACTGTCGTTTTTTCATACTTCCCCCTATGCCCTTTAGTGTTTTCAGGATTATACAGGATATTTAGGCCTGGAGTATACGTTTTTTAAACTCGGTAGCTAGCATGTAGGTTCGCGTGTCGCGTACACGGTCCATAAAAAGTATGCCATGCAAATGGTCGGCTTCGTGCTGAAAAACATGCGCTACGAAACCTTCAAGTTGCTCTTGATGTTTAATGGCATGTTCGTCATGCCACACAGCGTGTATGCGTTTGAAGCGCAGCGCTTTGCCGTACAGTGTGTTACCACCCGAACCCGAACTTTGGCACCCTTCCCACAAGCCAACTCTACGACCAATGCCTGTGTAACTAGGGTTGATGATAGTCATGCTCACGCGCTGCATGGCGGGCCGAGTTGGAGTAGGCTTAATGCCAATAATACTCAGAGCCACAGGTACACCCACTTGCGGCGCGGCCAAGCCTACGCCATATTCTTTTGTTTCATTTAGTTTACGCATATCTGTTATAAGTTGCTGAATTTCGCTCGATTTGATTTCTGCCACCGAAAGCTTGGGTGCAGCTTCTCGTAAATTGGGTTACCAAACTGGGCTAAACGCAAAGTTTTCATGGTATAAATGCCTCACCATGAGTTGGCTTATTTATTGAATAATCAGTAGCAGGCGCGGACTGAAAGTTGTTCACATTTTCAAGCAGAAATTCGTATATATCGACGATGTCTTGCAGGCATTCTCCTGAGCCAATAAGCTCACGTAGCTCGGCTACGGTACACCAACGCAAGTCAGTCGATTCTCCATCCGCAACATTGTCTTGCGGTTTTGCTCTCGCCGTAAAAGCGTAGCACCAATCAGAATGAAAATGCTCATTCCCGACGCTGTGTGTGTTCGACAGAAACGGCACAGGATGCACCATGGCGGTTTGGATATGTGGTGGCCGTAAAGTTTGCAAGACATGTAGTTCAGATGGTTCATAGCCACTTTCGTCGCGAATCTCATAGATGAGTGTCTGCCACGGTGTTTCGTCTAGTTCAACATGGCCGCCCACCTGCATCAGTTTGCCTGCCTTGCGGTGCATATGCACCAGGCACTTCCATTCATTATTCTCACGCCGAATAATGAACGCACTCACCGTCATATCGTGCTGCCCTGGTTCGGTATGAATATGCGGCATCAGTTTTTGTCTTTCCGAGTAATGTAGTAGATGCTAGTCAGTACAATCAAAGAGCCGACAAACTTTTCCCATGAGTACTGTTCACCAAGGAGGAATACCCCTGCCAATGCCGTCGTTATAACCTGGCCATTGTTCAAAATAACTGCATGATTTGCATTGATAAGATGAACTGAAACTGCAAATGTCTTCATGGTCAACCAATAAAACATCCCCGCTAGTAACGCCCACGGCCACAGCTGCAGTATCACTGAATGGTCACGAAGAAGAAATAGACTTACAAAAAGTGCAAAGCAAGCCGAAATGACAAGCCGTACATTCGGAACGATAAGTGAGCCATGCCCTTGCATCATTTGGCGGCTCAAAACATTTCCAAATCCAAAAATAACTATTGACGAAAGTATGATGACATCGCCCGTTTTTAGATGAAGCCGATGCAGACCAACAATACCAATATACATACCCACAAACAAAGCAACCAACCACAATCGTTGCCTACTTGTGATGCGTTCTTTCAGAATAAGCGCCGAAAATACTACGGTAGCAAGAATGGTCATGGTCCCTATGAGTGATGCGTTTACGGCTGTTGTATAGCGCTGTCCAATCACTAGTAACCCCACGGCCATAAAACTTGCGAGTGATAGTAAGACAAATTTACCCCTGTCGTTCTTTGCTTTGCGTAGTGCCACATCATCCATGTGACGCCACAACGAAAGTGCACCAAATAATCCGCCAGCGACCGCAAACACAAGCGAATACTGGAGTGCGCTGATATTATATGTGTTGTAGACGTGCTTGTTTATTACCAAATATGCTGTCAGAAACAATGCAGAGGCAACTCCAGCGAGCAAACCTCTTGTGGCTGCCGAAAAACTATGCCATTTTTGATTCATTCTTCCGCCTTGAGCCGAGCAAAGCCTTTGCGGATAGCTTGTATTTCGGGGTCGTTGGCGTCTTTGGGGTCGACATATGCTTGCTCTAATTCGTCCTCGGCAAACCAGCGGTATTCGCTGTGATCCTCTGGGTTAAGCTGAATATCGGCGAGCGGACTCGTAAACTGCGCAAAATAAATTACTTCTATAGAATGTGACTTTTTGACTTCGTTTAGGTAGGTGAATACATCGACCACTTCGCCAATGTGTGTCTGCATGCCAAATTCTTCCATGACCTCGCGGGCTAGTCCGACCCGCATATCCTCGCCGTAGTCTATGTGCCCGCCGGGCAGTTCCCACACACTTGGCAAAAACTTTTTGGTACTTGCGCGGCGCGCCAAAAACACTTGCTTCACCCCATTTTCTTCGCGCCATAGAAACGCACAGGCCGTAAACACCTGCTGCCCCTCCGCGAGCGTCTCACTATCATGCTGAACTGTCCCCATCTATCAACTCCTTTGTTTAACCTAAAACCAGGTTTTCTTTTTGTACTCGGTGTATTGTTTGCCAAATTTTTTGAGCAGTATTTTTTCCTCAGATCGTATACGCACTAGCTCGAGCACCAGCACAGCTACGGCTGCAAAACCAATATATGCATTTGCCGATGCAAGCGTCAAACCAATAAGCGCGAGTATAGAGAAATAGTATACCGGGTGGCGAAGCTTGCTGTAGAGACCTGATGTCACAAGCTGGTTTGCCTTGGCAGCGATGGAGAAATTATCCGCGAGCTGCACCCGCGCCACAATCCAAAGCATAAACGCTACGACGGTCATTATCATACCTAGCATTTGCAATGGAGTTACCGGGCCTTGAAGATACACGGCAAAGAGCGCGAGCGTCGCCACAAAATACATAACCGGAACAAAGATTTTAAGCTGATATTTTTTCATACATTTACTTCCTAAGCAGTTTCGTACAGTTTGTATTATACCCCACCCCGCATGATAGACTACGGTAATGGCCACGAAACGGTTCGGTACCATCATTGTTCCGCCAGGGGTGTTTTTGAGCGTTCCAGAGAAGCTAGCGGCGGATTTTTTGGCAACGCATCTTCGCTGGGATATCACCTTTTTGTCACCACATAGATGCAAAGGCGCCAAGACCCCAGACGTCGAAATGAATGGCCACTGGTGGGAAATCAAAAGCCCGCGCGGCAAAAGCTCTCGAACTATAGAAAACAACCTGCGCGCCGCACTCCATCAGTCGCACTATATCATCCTAGATCTCAGACAGATGGACGGCAGGATACCGACACAAAAACTCGTGAATGAAGCGGAACGACAATTTTGCTTGACACGCACCCTTCGCTACCTAATAGTCATCACACGAGAAGAAAAGCATATTGACTTTTCGCGCTAGTTTTGCTAGCATAGTAGATAGAAACGGGACGCCACTGCTGGATAGCGGAGGCCAGCCCGTTTTCTTTTTATATCGTTATCGTTTATTGTTCTTCGAATTCACCGGTGGAGCAGAATATTCGCACTACCTCGCCATCTACTTCAACAGTACCGTGCATAAATTCTTCGAGCGAGCGATCCCACTGCGCACCCGCAGGAAATTTCTCACCAGCCGTCAGCTGCGTGTAGTAGACTGCGCGCTTTATCTCTCCAGTTTGTTCGTAGCCCGTCGCCGACCATCCGAGGCGGTCCACACGATACCGCCCGCCCATACAATGCTCAAATATTTCACCTGGGAGGGGTAGTACTTCAGGGGTCGTCAATACTTCATTCGTCATTCTTTCATACTCCATTCTTTGCGAGTGAGCATGCCTCTGTATGGTACCGCTTGGCTGGGTCTTTGAGGCAGGTTTTACAGATGAGGACGAGGTCGTTGCAGGCGGGATTGGCACAGTTTTCATAGTTGCTGGTTTTGCCTGCGCAGTGAATACACTGGCCAATTACCTTGGCTTTGTCGCTAAAGTTCATGCCCATACGGCCGTCGAACACATACAAGTTGCCCTCCCATAAACCGTCATCGCCGTACGCTTCGCCGTATTTTATGTGCCCGCCGGGCAGCTCCCACAC
>JBATSO010000060.1:0-16728 GCA_049293335.1 Saccharimonadales bacterium (SeqCode) | reverse complement strand
TCGGGAGCAAGACAGAGAAAGGCGCTCAGGCACTCGCGACAGTACTATCTTTGTGCACCACTACGTGGCGCACAAACCCCACGAGCTATTTCGCATCACTAGCTGCGTTGGGGTAGTGAGGGGTTACAGGCTTACAATATTTTATGTGGTTGCCGGTAGAACCACCCGAAGCGACCGAACTAACGCTCCGAAAATGCACGCAACTCTGTTACAATGTACCTAAACTTCTTTCACAACTCTCTCTAAAAACTAAACTATAAGCGGGGGCCGAAAAAGAAGTCTAGTATACAAAATTAGGGGGTGCCATGAACTATTTATGTGTCGATTTTGGCGGAACAAAAACACTAGTCTGCATTATTGACGACCAAAAAAACATTACAACTGAGGTGCGTTTTGAAACACCAGAACACTACCCAGATTTTGTCGAAAGACTGAGTCAAGAAATTCGTAACCTACCCGAAAAATTTACCAGTGGCGTTATGTCTGTACCTGGCCTAATTGACCAAACAACAGGCACTATTCTTGCGCTGGGCAATCGAGCCTGGCAAAACTTTCCGCTGCACGCCGATCTACAAGAGCGCACTGGGGTCAACATGCACCTTCTTAACGATGCCCGCCTGGGCGCTTTGGCCGAAGGTGTCGCTCTAAAAGACCAATTTTCGAAAGTATTGTTTATAACTGTCAGCACTGGCATAGGTGGCGGCTTATGCGTAAATGGCACACTCGACCACAGTCTTGACGACACCGAGTTTGGCAAAATGCCCCTCATGTACGAAGGCACCTATCAACCCTGGGAAGAATTTGCTTCTGGCCGCGCCATTGTAGCTACCTACAACCAACGCGCTTCCGACATTACAGACCCCACCATTTGGCAAGAAGTTGCGGGTAAACTAGCCGTAGGCCTTGGCCCACTTATTGCTGTTTTGCAGCCCGAAGCCATCGTATTTGGCGGTGGCGCTGGCCAACAAGCCGATAAATTTAAAGACTTCTTGCGAGACGCTGTTGAACCTCGCTTGCATCCTGTTATTCGTAAACCCAAGGCGTATCTTGCTACGCAAATAAAAGACGTCAATGTTATTCACGGCTGCTACTACTATGCCAAAGAGCTTGAACAAGCCTAAGCCTACGTTGCTCGAAACAATCACCCGTGCTCATCCCGAAATAACCTTTTTACCAGGGGCACGTTTTGCCTGGAACCCAAAAACGAGCACCATCCATTACCATCTGACGCCCCAACCAACGCATCATCAATATTTTAAATTACTCCACGAGCTTGGTCATGCCCTGTTAGATCATCAAGACTTTGAAAGCGATATGCAGCTTTTACAAATGGAGGCTGCGGCCTGGCAAAAAGCCACTGAACTCGGCAAAAAGTACGAACTTACTATTGACGAAGACTATATACAAGACTGCCTAGACAGCTACCGCGACTGGCTACATTTGCGATCAACCTGCCCTACTTGTTTTGTACGCTGTTTGCAGCAAGATCGGCACACTTACCAATGCCACAACTGTGGTACGGAGTGGCATGTTACGAACAGTCGACTCTGCCGCCCATATAGGCTTCAGAAATAGCCAAACAGTTTATCGGCAGATGGGTATGGGGTTCCGCGCGTTCCGCGCGTGTCGAAATTCCAAATAGCAAGCTTTAAACGAGAAGAATTGTCATCTTGATGGCGCTCATTTTGAGGATTAGAAGTTGAGATCTTGATATTGTTTGAGCTTTGTTTTTAGAACTTGGGACTTACCCGCGTGTCGTTAAGCAAAAAGCCTTGAGTAAACCTCAAGGCTTAGTGGCAAAAAAGCGATTATAACCCTCGGCTATTAGGCGCTTTTTTTGGTGCGACGGCTAATGCGTCCACCGATTGCGCCGTAAATACGAGCGCGTTCACGACCAGCGTCACCAGCGGCAAAACCACCAGTTTTACCGTTTTGGCCACCCTTGGCACCAATTTTGGCGTAAAAATCTGCGCCATATTTCTTTTTGTTGGTTGCTGCTGCGGCCATGCCGCCTGCTTTTGTTCCAGCCATGATAACACCTCCCAGTGTCATTGCGTCCAGGCCGGACCCTGACGCGCTCATATATGATATATTTGCTTCAAAAGAAAAAGGGTTCACTCGCCCTCACAGCGTGTGAAACCCTCTTATCCTTTCGAATTATGCTTATACTATCATTATAAAGCGCTCATGTCAATGATATTTTACAGAATATTTTTGGAAAAGCCTTAGTCGGCGCATGCTACAGTATACCTAATGCTTAACGACGATTTTAATCAAGAAAAGCCTACACCATCAGCTTCACAACAAAAAAAACGCCCACGAAGCCTGCGCCCGCTGCTCTATATCATTATTTTGTTTGCCGCAATTTTAGTCAGCACCATTATCATAGCCACGTATAACAGGTCAGCTCCACTCAACAAATACGCCAAAACTTTGCAGTTCCAGCTGTACTACCCACGCTCGCTACCAAATGATTACAAAATAGACGAGACTTCCATAACTGTGTCGAACGACATACTTAACTACACCATTCAGTCGCCGAATGGAGCCGTACAATGCACCCAGCAAGCAGCTCCAGACTCCTTAGCATCGTATCGAATAGATGGGTTTAGCCCTGTAGCAACGCCAATTGGCTCCATGCTCGTTGGCACAGCCGCTGGTGGCTCTACTGCTATTATCAAAACCCCCAGCACGCTTATTACACTGCGTGCCACCAACAACAAAGCCGAGGCTGCCATTATGCAGATAGCTCAAGCATTACAGCCACTACAGCAAAAACCATCAGAATAACGCTTGTCCGACAAAACTAGAGCGCTTGATATTCTAGAAAGCTGTTTGCGCAAGTCCGCGCAAACGTGGCTGCGGTTGCAGTATTTTGGGCAAATTTGTAATTCATCGTTCCCGCAGTGCCAGACTGAAAGCTTAAATAACCCTCAAAAATACGCCTGTCAGTTGCTGCTGCGGCAGTACCCATCGCAAGCGCAGCATTGGGGAACGCATTAAAGGTGGCGGTATTACCGAGTACCCCCGCGCTCGACGCAATCGCATCTCCGATAGTCGTAGTCGTATAGCGACCAACGATGTTTTTGGCGGCAGTAGCGGCCGGAAAAGTAAACTGGCCCTTGTAATCGCCTGCCGCACTGCTGCCGGCATAGCAAATGTAAAAACGCACCACGTAATTACTGCCTGCGGCCACCGGAAAATTCAAGTCAGTGTCGTTTACCAGAGTAGCGCTGTTCGTTACATCTTGGTTGGCCGTTTTCTTAACCTGAATCCACGGGCTCAAACAATCCACCCAAGCACTGTTTTGGTAGCACCTAAACTTATTGCTGGTCGTACTATAGTACATAGAGCCATTGGGCGGCGAGACAGGTTCAGTGCCGCCCGAATTATCGAGCACTAGCACCATGGCTGATGTATCGCCAGCAGGGTTGCCAACATACAAGCGGCTATTTGTGCTATCTATTTGCATATAAACTGCGCTGCTGGCTCCTTGTACATTAAAGACGTTTGTACCCCCGCCGACAAGATGTGCAATAGAAGTTGCGCCAGTGGTGTTACCGATGGTAATTGTTTTGGCATTTGCGTTTGTGCCGAGGTTTACACCGCCCGTTGTACCAGAATCGAGCGTGAGCGCGTTTGTAGTAGCGCTGCTAATGGTTAGTCCTGCGTTTGCTGTCAAGGCAGTTGATGACCCCAAGCTAAGTGTACCGCTACCTGACTGCACTGTAAGCTGCCCTGCACTGGTACTAAAAGTGCTGGCGGCATTGCCTGTCACGTTCAGGGCCTGAGAACTTGCCGACTGTATGCTCGCGGCTGAAGCAGCACTAAAAGACATAGAAGAACCTGCCGTCACGCTGCCACTAATGTTGATATTGCCCGTTTGTTGACTGCCTGGTGAAAGCTGCACAAAGCCCGTACTGGCAATGCCGCCGAGCTTGTCGGAGTTGAAAGCATACGGCGCAGACGTAAACTGAACGCGCGGCGTCATTTCGGCATCTGCACCAACCTTTACCCCAAGGAATATACTGCCGCTGTTAAAGTCTACGCTCCCTGGCAAAGCTGTCACGCTGCCCAGTGCAACCTGGAAAATACCATCTGTCACACTCACGCTGCTCTGCGTTTCGGTCCAAATGGCCGCACCGCCAGTCGCCACACTGTACATGCTAAATACAATTGAATACGTGCCGTTGGTAACGTTTGTGCCATCGGGGTTTGTCAGCTTACCCTGAAAGTTTATTTGCGGGTTAATAGCCGCCCGCGAATGTGGCACGGCCCAAAATAACGTTACACAAAACAAAGCCAGACCTAGAAAGGCTAGCAATACCCCGAACCTGACCTGCTTTGTTTGTCTCTCGAGCATGATCACTTGTAACTATACTCCTATTCTCGATTGCGCTCAAGCTTTTGGGGCCTTGTTCTACCCCTTTAACTTGCTTGTTCGTCGGAGCTTTGCTTTGGCTTCTTTTTGGACCTAGGAGTAGCGCGTTTTTTCGCAGCGGTGGTAGGCGTCTTTTTTATGGTCCGTTTTGCCTTTGTTGCTTTTGGTGCAGGCGTCTTTTTTGTGGTGGCGGCTGTTCGTTTTTTCGGCGCAGGCTCAGGCGCTTCCGAAACGGCAATGTGAATACGAGTAGAGCTACCAGTATCTGCCACACTAGGTGGTTCGACCTCACTTTGAACCACTGGCGCAACCACTTCGTTCTGTGCCTCTGGCTTGGTCGAAGTATCAGCCAAAAGTACCGTCTCGTTGAGTGATTTTCGTCCTAGCATTATAGTACTAGCCTCATTTGCAACAGGGGTGGTTCGTGTCTCTTTGGCCTGTTTTGCATTTGGTTTGGCTATTTTTTTGGAGGCGCTTCGCCTGCGTGGCCGAAGCCGCTTTAGAGCAATACTTACTAGTGAGAGCAGTTTTCGCAAACCAATTTTTCGCCACAAAAACCACACCGCACCGAGAAGTACAGCTACCGCCACAACAAAAATAGGAGGCACGTACCAAAATGACGAAACATGGATGTATTGGATGTCTGAACTGTCAATCCTATATAGCGTTTTTACCTGTAGCTGCGTGGGCAGACGCACGGATCCTATCCGCTGGAGTGTGGCGCTGTAATCCTGTGATTTGCCTGGGAATAGTGGTCGAGAGGTGTCGTTTACAATCCCCTTCGCAACCTCTGTTCCGTCTTTTGTAAGCACCATAACGCTTGCCCGCGGCACAATGTGCGCATTGCCACCGTTAAAGAACGCTATCTTAACGTTAGACGGCAAACCAAGCAGCCCTTGATTGGTTTTAATTGCCTGTAAGCGCATATCAGTTCTCAGACCGTCAGACTTAACAACAAAAATACTTATCGCCACTGCTGGACGCACCGCAGAAGCTGCCATAGCAGCGTTTGACTGCTCGGTTATAACAAGGCTGGCATAGTGACCGCCGGGCGCGAGAGCACTCGGGTCACGAAGCTGAACTTGCAGTTGGTAGACACCGTGTGGCGGTACACGCATCTCTGCCTCGCCAACCGTCAGACTGTCTCGCAGCCCACCTTCGAGACTGCCCTTTGGTATAAGCGACAAGCTGCTTTCGTCAATACCCTGCAACGTGGCCTGCAAGCTAACTTCGCGGTTATACTGATTGGTTATTGTAATACTACTGCTTATATCTTGTGATTCATTTGAAATAGTAAAGCTGAGCTGGCTAGGCGAGACAACCAGGCCCCCCGTTTGCCGAGGCATAGCTGCGAGTGCTGTGGCCGAATTTGCAAAACAAAATACTGCCGTACATACTAGAGCTACCCCGAGCTTAACTCCCAAAAGCCTTAAGAGACGTTTAAAGATCTTTTTCATCAGTTGTTTGGCTAGAATTTTTCTTAGCTCTACGGGGGGCCGATCGCACTGCCCTGCCAAATGACCGAGTCGTGGCAATTACACCCACTACCAAAAAGAGCAGTATGAGGATACCCCCTAAAATAAGCTTCCACGGTACAACCCAAAAACTCACCTCCGCCACAATTGGCACGTCTCGCTGACCGTCATCATACACTGCGACCATCTTGGCAACATATCGCCCAAAGCGCAGCTTCGAGACTGCGTTCCCCTGCCAAACAAGCTTTTGTTGTGTCGTGCCATCGCTGACAGTTTTTGTTTCGTAGTGCGGAAAACCATCGTTCCAGCTACTTTCAAACGTACGACTACTGCCCGGCAGTATGTACCCGCCAGCCTGATTCAAACCAATTGCCATCAGTGGTGTATTGTCATTCGAATGCCGCTGAATATATAAGGTCCCTGTAGGTTTTACGAGAGTATTGCCGGTATTCTTAAGGCGCACGGTAAAGTTAGCAGGCAAGTACTCGTAGGTGTGTTTGCCAACCGAAAAACTGCTGAGTTCAAACTTGCGCGTTGCACCAGGCTTGTCGACATTCAACAGACTAAAAATAGCCACAGTGCCCGCGATAGCCGACTTCCCCTTCGAAGGTTTTGGTGGATTTTGTTGGGCGACAGTAATGGCAAATGAATACGTAAACCCTGCTGAAGCTGGCGTACGAATTGTGATGCGCTGCGTCATGATTTCGCCAGCCTGAAGTGAGAAAGTTGGCTGTTCAAAGCTTACGAACTTTTCAATGTCTTGCGGGGCCTCGTTGCCAAGCTGCACCTCGCCAGTTTTGTCATCTACCCGAAAGGTTCGTAGGCCCATTTTGAGCGCCTGCGGGCTTGTGTTGGTGTTTCTAATTTGTAGTTCCTGAACAGAGTCAACCCCTGGTTTAACTGTTGCAACTAGCGGCGAAGGGCTGACCTGCAAAGAAAAACCTTCCTCGGCACGAACAGTTACTGGATGGACCGCTGCGCAAAGCAGCCCCACCACACTCACCGCCATGAATAGTCGCGGCAATACCTTCAGCAACATCTTCTTGCTCCGTAAACCCATTAGTATTTATTGTACAGTATAGCGACCATAAGCGCCTAGCCTGTTCCAGATGTTGTAAACGGGTGTAATGGGAGACTAACAAACCGACCACCTATGATGGTGGTCGGTTTAACTGAATGCTTACTTCGGCCTTAGAACAAACCAGCGCCAACGACTGTAATGGTGTCGGTGTAGTCTGTGGCGGCTGCAGTAATGCCGCTAATTGCCACATTGTTTGTTAGTGTCAACGTATCGCCGTTTGCAGTGCCATTTGACGAGGCCAGTGTGCGAAGCGTGGTGTCGAGACCGCCACCCTTAGCTGTACCGCCCACAAATGGAGCAGCGACCGTAATCGTGCCCGAACCAGCCGTATGACTGCCCACCACGCCTGTATTGTAGCCTTCAGTACCAGCCACGAGCGTACTGTTGGTGCCCGGGGTTGTAGAAGCAATTGTAGCTGCTGCAGAAGCAGAGTTTAGGCCAGTGTTGGCGTCTTTCGCCCAAACGTACCAACCATTTTTAGCGTTGGTGCTGACTGTTGCAACACGTGGAGTTGGGCTAGACACGACCGAGCCAGTGCTCAAGGCACCGAGTGTATCCGTGTTGCCACTCAAAGAAAAGCTAAAAGTCTGGGGCACCGATGCAGTCACGACAATTTGATCGTCAGTAATAGCTGCTGTTGAATAATTGCCGCTTTCGATAACTGCCGGCACACTTGTCTGAGTCGTCACGGAGCCACCGAGTGAACTACCCGCTGTTCCTGTAACGCTAACGGCTGCCGTATTTGTCCAGTTGAAACAATACAAAGTACCGACTGCTAGATCTCCGCTTGGGAAGGTCACCACTTGGCCAGCGGCTGCGGTAGCCGTACCAACGCCAGGCCAAGCAGTTGCACCTGTGGGCCAAGCGAGGTTGGTCGTATTAACTGCCCAGTTTGCCACTGTAGTGCTAACCGTATAGCCCGTAGGGAAAGCAACCTGCACACTCGCTTCGGTGGCAGTGACTGATGGCTTGGCGCACACCATACCAGTGGTGGCAGTGCTAATCTTCATGCGGTCAAAACGAACTTGTGTTTGCGATAACGATGCTGCCGAAGCATTGCCAAGTGCCAAAACTGCGACCGATACTAATGCAGTCGCATAGCCAACCGCCAATATGAGAGGCGTTCGTCGCACACTACTCTGTTTTTGCATATAAAGTTCCTTTTTTAATTGTATACGACTCATTATGTAGCATAAGCACAATGAATGCAAGATTTTCACAACATACTTATGTTGATAAGCGACCCCTATCAGTAGTTCATACTCGCCACCAACGTCAAGGTGTCGGTGTAGTCTGGTGCACTTGGAGTAATGGCGGCTGATTTTGCCATCAATCGCAAGGTACCTGTTCCGCCAACCACTGGGGTGGCCGTACCAAGCAATGGCTGGAGCGAATTGGCCAGCGCACCGACCGTATTTGCCGAACCGTCATAAGGCGACTTGCTACTGAAAGGTCCTCCGCTTGTTTGGTTAACGGTAGTAATCTGCCCGCCGTACCCACTAGTCGCTGCACCTAAGTCCGCTGTATTTGAAGCAATGGTAGTGTTGGCCGCTGTACTAAAAAGCCCCGCCGATGCACTACGAACATAGACTGTGCCACCGTTGTTAGCATTGGTTGTTAGCCCAAGGAGCACATCAGCCCCTCCATTCATGACCGTTCCAGGGGTCAGGCTCGTAAACCCAACTGCAAAGGGCGGTGTACTGGTTTGGGTAGTGGTTACACTAAAGCTCAGCGAGGGCGCCACCGTAGAGGCTGAGGCAGTCGGGCCGAACGCACTCCCCGTATAGCTCCCCTGCAAAGCCTTTACCTTTACCTGATACGACGTAGATGGTGCCAAGCCAATAATGTAGAACCCGCTCGCTCCACCCCACGCAGTGTATGTTTGGTAGCTCGTGATCGCCTGACTGGCACCGAGCGCGTTGTCGGTTTGTACATATTTGGTCGTTACGAAGCCATCGGTGCTGACAGCTATTAGATACTTGGTGTCGCTGGGGTTATTACCTGTATTAAGCACCAGCTTGAGACGGTCGTAGTAATTTGCTGGGTTCGTGAAACTGGGTGCTGGTGGTACATTCGCATCCATAACTCCACGCCCATCGCTCGCTATTTTATAATTCGCGGATGTCTGCCCGGCACCTGATTGCGCGCCAGTGCCAGCCTGCAATTTGTAGTTTGTGCTACCAGAACTCGCACCGCCCGAACCAATGTTATATGACTTGAGCGTATAGTTGGTGCTCGTTGGTACCGCCGCGAAAAGAAACAGCGCAGCCCCTACTTTCCATAGTCCTTGCATACTGTAAAGTATAGCTTATCTCCCTTCTGAAATGCTACTGCTTGGAACACCTCTCGTTCAGCATTCATCATCAGTTGCTACTGGAAAACCTGTTTGATTAATTAGTCCGCCACTGCCAGTTTGTTACAATCGCCTGCAACGCTTCCTCAAGCTCGGCCTGGCGTGCCGATGAGCCGCTCACTACAACCTCTGCAAATTGAGTGCCCTGCTGCCAAAACACAGCTGTTTCGTATGAGCTATTCTTATGAAATACCACTGCCCCTGCGGGAGCAAAGCTGCGGTCAACTCTTTCATAGTCAGCACTTCCCTGTCGGAACTTGACCGAAGGTAAATCTGCCAGCTGCAAGTTTCCTATGGTGCCCACTGTGGCTGCAACTTGATCAGACTGCGTATGTGAAACCGCACTCAATACATATTGCCCCGTGGTCATACCCTGGGCAATCTCATTTTGCTGTAGAACTCGTAATGACTGTGGATACCGAGTCTCGAAAAACGTGGTGTGCCAGTTTCTTAAAGATACTTGGCTGCCCAAAACATCTGTTTGGCTTTGCCCCGTTTGACCAACAGTCGTTTCGGCAGAACGGTGCCACCAGCTATATGCCCACACACCGCCCGAAAGAAACAAAACTAAAAGTACAACGCCAGTAATTTTTCGTTTGCTCATGATTTTTTGACAACTTTTTTCACTTGCCTGGCCTCTTCAGCTTCTTTTTGGTACCGTTTTTTTGCTCGGCGAAAGCCCAAACGGTAGCTTGAAACAACCAAAAATATTATGAAAAGGCCGAGCGCTATGTAATACCCTTTAAGCCAGCCCTGATCATGAGTAGTGGCCTTACGAACTCCAGGTACATTCGTTGTCTTACTACCATCTGAAGCTGTGTTTGCCCTCTGGCCTGTTATAACAGTGTAGGCGTATTCAGTGTATGACCCGAGCACGTCGCGCACCTTTATCCCAACCTGGTAAATCTTTTTGGCTTGGTAGCTGTGCTTGTATTCGTACGTTCCTGGTGTGCTTACCTGAAAACTCTCCACGCTGCCATCTCCCCAGTTTATCTGGACAACATAGGGCTGCTGACCGCCCTGCACGACAACCTGCACACTAACTTCATCGGTAGTGCTCAAGAGCGAAAATGGAACAGCAGTCGTAAGTGTCAAATTATTGCTGCTGCCAGCGTTGATGGCCGTCGTTTGTTGAGCAGGTGAAGTTGGTTGGGTAACGGCTGGCGGCAAAGGTTCAATTGGTGCTGCGGGAAGTTCGAACGTGACAACACGACCGCTACTATCTGGCCCGTAGATTTGGCTCGCATTGGCAGTACGCGCAATCAATGTGTTCGGGCCCGGGCTAAGCACAACTGCCACGCTGTAGCCGCCACTGTTGCACGGCGCCGAACCAAGCAACACACCACCTCGCCAAATAGACACCACGGTTGGCGGATTCAGCTGTTCGCAGGCGCCCGTCACAGTCTGCTGAGCATTATTCACAACCGTGTTGGCGGCGGGGGTTACAATAGTGGCCGCTTGGGTCGGTGCCGGATAGGGCACACTGGCATTCACGTTATAATCTTCAGCAAAAACCTGATTCGGCGTGCATAACCCAGCCAAAAGCAAAAGCATACTGAGCGTCCAAAACAAGTTTTCCCTTTTCACCGCTGGCATTATACTCATGGTTGTAGTCCTAGTATACCAGTCTGTCGCCAGCCACGTATACTATGAATGTTTGAGCGTTTTTTTACGATGTTTTGTACGCAATTTTGGCGCATGGTCTGAAAACGGATCATGCTCATGTACGACCCACCAATTCTTACTGGGCAATTTATGCTTCAACAAATACCAACCATGGTAAAGCTCGTAGAATGCTATGGTAACGGCCGTAAGAATAACCATATTTGCGTAAAAGGCGTATTTTGTTTCGCCGACCGCATCGTCTATAAGTGGCTGAGCGGGAAAATATGCCCGTAACACCACCTTGCCATCTGGCATAACGCGCTGAAAGGTAAGTACCATATCTGGCATAGAATCATAGGCGAAATCTATTGGTACTTTTTTGCCTGCTTTAATCTGGATTTGTTGGCCGCCAGGTGTCAACCGTATGGTTAAAACATCACCCGAAACCGCCACTACCTGCAGGCTCCTTAGCGGAGATTGGCTAGAGTCATTCGAAAGTCGAAACGTAAACCGCTGAGTCGTGTTAGCCAGTAATACATAGCCGCCGATCGGCTGTTCGTGGGCACCACTTGGCAAGAAAATAGGTGGTATTAATAAGTCGACATTCTGGAGTGGTAATGACTGAGCAGGCGGGGCTGGTGGCTGGCTGGCCAGCCGACTTACTGGACTAAAGGGGGAAGCATTGGGCTGCCCCCCGCCCGATATGGCTGAAAAATTAGTTGTTGGCGGTATGATTGGTGCTGTAGGTGGCGACACAACGATACCACAGCCAGGTGGAAGTGTATAACTTACAGTGCCGTCAACCGCAACGTTCGTAATAACATCGCACGGCCGTGGCAATATGGTTTGCTGAAACTCAGCATTGATTGCTGACACTGATGCACCGTGCATAACCCAAGCCGTACAAAACAAAACGAAACCGAGAATCAGTTGTTTGTGACGTGTTTTCGATACCATAATTATTGTGCAATTATCGTTAAGGTTAACCCGAGAGAATATGTGGCATTCACCTGTTCGGCTGGTATGGTCTGAGATAAAGCCAGGCCTGTAATATTCCATCTGCAATTTATCGGCGCCGTAGCAGACGCCGTGGCTATAGTGATAGCATTTGTCGTGCCCTCAATAAAAGCTGTCTGCGCACCTTTTGCAACGCCTGTTGCGGTACAGCCCGCAGCGGGCGTAATTGTAGCGACACTAGGGTTGATCGTCATTTGCCCTGCAAATGTATCGGCGTCTGTGCCATCTGCACAGCCTGCCGTCGTTGCATCGTTATAATCGTATTTATTGGTACCGCCATCTGACCACGTAGCCGCCGCACCGCTGGTCGCCGCAATTGAAAGCGCCCAACCTGGAGTAGCTGTAGTGTTGCTAACCGACAACTGCTCTGTAGTCACACCCAGAGTAGCAGCAACCGTTTGGCAATTAAACCCGAATGTTGTGGCCGAGAAACTTAAAGCTGGCGCGGCAACTGAAACCCCGCTCGCATTCACAATATCTGCACTTAAAAGTGGTTGTTTAAGCTTAAAAACTGCTAATTGCCCACGCCACGCACCAGATGCGGTGTTAGTGACAGCTATCGCTTTTGCACCACCCGTAGTTGCCATTATATCTGTCCCACCGTAGTGACGTGTGGCCCTAAAATCTGTACGCTCTGTTGCACCAGCTGTAGTGGGGGTAAATCCCGTACCACCCGCTGCCACAAAACCTGCAAATACGAGGCTGTTGGTAGTAGTGGGAGTAAAACTACCCGATGTCAGTGCGGTTCCAATTGTGCTGCTCGCCGTGGCGGTGCCATCAAACGGGGCTGAAGAAAGGGTACCGTTGTACTCATAGATGTGCGCCCCAAGACGTGTTGCAACTGTTGAATTGCAAGTCACTGTTGTTTCGCCTCCTACGGCAACTTTATAAAAGATGGCCTGCGAAACAGTTGTGCCAGCCGACGGGGCAGCAACCAAATACCCTGTCGTACCCATACTCATCGTAGAGGTTGCGCCCGCTGCACACACTACAATTATCAAATTACCCACTCTTGCAGGACTAGTAAGCGCCACATTTAAGGTTTTCACCGCATTTCCCGTGGCAGTTGCAGACTGCACATACACTCCAACTGCCCGTGCAGTTTTGATTGGTGCAAACCCTAGTAAACATAAAAATATAGCCATGCATAGAGCAACCGCTCGTCGGTTTTTGTGCCTGGGGGCTTCGCTGCGTCTTGCCCTCCCCATGTGTTACGACTTCTTTTTAGACGTTGGCTTTTTTTTGACAGCAGTTGCTTTCTTCTTCGGCTTGGCCTTGCCTACGGCTGCTGCAGCAGCCTCTTCAGAATCAGCATAGTACAAAGCTGGTTGAGCCCAGTCATATTTGCGTTTACTACGTTTGGTTGCTGCTTTACGGGGCGGTGCCATCACAACGTATTTCACCACTGGCTCTTGGCTGGCAGTCGGACGGTTAGCTCGAGATGGCTGAGTAGTCGGTGCCTCTAGTACAGTATCTGCCGCATCTTCATAGACTGGCGTGTCTTCAACAACCCAATCTTTCGCTTTTTTCGTTTTGGCCGTTGAAGGAAGCAGTAGCTTCTGACCAGTTTTTAGGATAAATGGTGCCTTAATATGGTTTACTCTAGCAACTCGCTTCCAGCGTACACCGCGACTCGCAGCAAGTTCCACCAGCGTATCGTGAGGCTTCACAACGTATTCACTCCACTTTTTGCGCAAATGCTTCTTCTGTCTTCGCTTATGCATAATGGTTGCGAGGATAAGAATTGGCAACAGTACAAGTACTACTTCTACAACAAGTGCCTGCGGGGTCGGCATAACGAAAAAATAACCCGTTTGACTGCTTATTTTTTTGGGCGAATCATTCTTCTCGCCTAACCCAGCTAAGGCGTTACTGTTATACGTTAGTGACGTGTTTGCTTTGTAGATGTTGCCCCAAAACGGTCGGGCAAAGGCAAACGTCCAGCTTGTTTTTGCATCTGGCATAACAGGGTAATCTGCCTTTTTGATCTCTGACTTATTGCCAAAAATATCGGTAACTTGCATGCGCTGACTAACGTCGAGCGAAACATTACCTTTGTTGTGCAACCCTGGTGAAAGTATAAAATTGTCGGCGTCCCTAGAAACCGTAATGCCAGTAAAGACTATATCTTTAATAAGCTTCCCCGGCACCGTGACCGCGATTCGGATTGCGCTACGGAACCCAAGCTGCACACCCCCACCAGTCGACTTCGCAAAGCTCTGCCTATCCTGAGCAGTAATACAGCCACCATGCTCCCCGGGGCTTACCTTATCGGGTAAGTTTATGGTAAATGGCACCACCTGATCGCTCTCAGGCTCTAGTACAACCTTTTGCGATTCAAGTTTTACCCACAGTCCCATTTCTGATCGCTTTTCGGCATCTTGCCGGCAAGAGAACGACCCGTCAACTGCCATAACCGAATCAACCGCTCGCAACTCCACCGTGCGCGTGTCTTTAGTGTAGTTATATATTCGAATGCCATCTTTGGCAGCCTCACCAGGCTTGATGGTATGAATAAATATTGTACCCGTGCGTGGATTTTCCGCGCTCGGATATGCAGGGGTAATCCCTATTGCTGAGTTGTCAACCGCTGCAACAAAGTGCACAGGAGTAAGTAACAATAGAGCTATCACACTCGCGAGCAAAACTCGTACTTGGTTTTTCAGTCTCATCTTGCTCTTTACTGTACATGCTTTTGCTTTCTTTGGCTAGATAGTTAGTCGGCCTAATTCGCAAATTTTGTCGGCGTCTAAGCACTTTTTCAGCAACAACGTCACCTTTGAGTTTTAGGGATTACGGCAGCGGCATGAATCCGCTGCCGTAATCAAGGAGAGAGAACTCTCCTCATTTCATTTCTGCCCCTTATTGAGCAACGTAGGTGATATTCATTGGCAATGAATATGTACCATCGGCCTGCTCAGCAGGAATCTTTTGTGACAATGTGTAAGCGGTAAGCTCACCATTGTAAGGCACGTTACCAGTGTTGCTAAAGAGCGTTACAGGTGAAGTGCTCGAAAACGCGCCGACAGGCATCGTGTACGTAGGTGTACCATTACCAGCGGTCTTAGTGAATGTGCCACCACTTACGGTCATCTGACCATTTGTACAACCAGTACCAGCAGCATCATTATATTTATACACATCGGTTAGGTTCGTGTGTGTCCACTTGTCGGTTGCAGGGGTAACTGCATTTAAGTCAATCTTTACACCAGCTTTTTTAGGGTTTTTAACAGCTATTTTTTGGGTAGCCGTACCTAAGGTTGCTGTTGTTGTTTGACAGGCAAAATCAAACGATGTTGCCCCAAATGAAATCGCTGGGCTTGCGATTGATACACCCGAACCATCCACGATATCAACAGATAACGTGCCCGCATTAATAACCTGCGAGAGGCTTGTTGATGTAGCTGCCGAAGCTGAGCCAAACGGTACTAAAACCGCGACTACAGCCAGCAAAGCTACAACTAGTTTTGCTTGCGTACGCATATGCGTAACTCCTTTATATTTGTTTTTTGATTTTTATTCGTAGCACTCTATAGAACTAGAGTTTTACTCCTTCATGATAGGTGTTTCTGCTACTTGGGTCAACGATGTAGTGAATATATCATCGCTATATTTACAACATCAAAAAATCTACATTTTTGTAAAATTTTATCTGTTTCACACTGTAACAATTATTTTTAACAACATTTAAATTTCTTCTGGGCTAGCGATATTGCTAAGTAATCCTGCGAAGGCCAAGTAGTTTCAGTTGTAGTTCATAATTATTTAGCAGAAACTCGAATATTTCTTTTTTAAGCCAGTGTCTTAATGAAGTATTTTCTGGGAAAATAGTACGGTGCCGTTTTGGTCAGTGGAGCATAAGAAGTTTGAGGTAAATAAAAAGAACTCCCTAAAGGCAGTTCTTTTTATTAAAACGGCACCCGCGAGTACTTTTGCGCTGCAAAAGTACTGCTGCAGCTATTTTGATTATTCATTTTCTGGGAAAATAGCACGGTGCCGTTTTGGTCAGTGGAGCATAAGAAGTTTGAGGTAAATAAAAAGAACTCCTTGAGGGAGTTCTTTTTATTAAAACGGCACCGTGCTATTTTCCCAGGGCTAGAAGACCCAAGTATTGTAACCGCTGAGAGGCTTGACTACTGTGTTCGGTATGGGAACAGGTATTTCCCTCTCGCTATGGGCACCGACGATGTGCCGCTCTACAGCACAGAGGTATGAGTCATGAGGTATGAGTCATGAATAGTTTGTCTCGGTCTTACCGAGAGTTATTGTTTTAGCAGCTTTGCTGCTGCAAACAATTTTATTCTTGTCTCTTGTCTCTTGTCTCGTGTCTCTGCGCCTGAAAGGCGCTAGGTCGATGTCCATTACAAAATTAGACGGATATAGAGTTGTTAAAGCAATTAAAACAAACTGCTTACTAGTGTGTTTCCACACCAATAACTAGTCAATGCACTTTATATACCTATGAGCCGTTTCCACACAAAGTGGAGTCGTCTCATAGGTCGTAAAAAGTCAATGGACCTATTAGTACGCTTCGGCTACACACGTTACCGTGCTTACACCTT
Source organism: Saccharimonadales bacterium (SeqCode) (assembly GCA_049293335.1). GTDB lineage: Bacteria > Patescibacteriota > Saccharimonadia > Saccharimonadales > UBA4665 > JAGXIT01. The sequence continues at coordinate 254 of JBATSO010000060.1, read as the reverse complement.
GCGCCTATCAACCAGATAGTCTTTCTGGGGTCTCCATAGGGAAATCTAATCTTGAGGCTAGTTTCGCGCTTAATATGCTTTCAGCGCTTATCTATTCCGCACGATAGCTACTCAGCAATGCCCTTGGTAGAACAACTGATACACCAGCGGTGCGTCCGCCCCGGTCCTCTCGTACTAGGGGTAGATCCTCTCAAATTTCCTTGCGTCCACAGCGGATATAAACCGAACTGTCTCACGACGTTCTGAACCCAGCT
>JBATSO010000059.1:0-8285 GCA_049293335.1 Saccharimonadales bacterium (SeqCode) | reverse complement strand
GGGAGCAAGACAGAGAAAGGCGCTCAGGCACTCGCGACAGTACTATCTTTGTGCACCACTACGTGGCGCACAAACCCCACGAGCTATTTCGCATCACTAGCTGCGTTGGGGTAGTGAGGGGTTACTCGCAAGCAACACATTAAACAGAGGAAAATCTGTTATAATACTCTTTAATATGAATACCGCAATTATTATTCACGGAACAGAGGGTTATCCAGAAGAAAACTGGTTCCCCTGGCTAAAACAAGAGCTTCAGCAAGAAGGCTACGAAGTTATAGTTCCGCAATTTCCATCACCGCCAATTGTTGCCGCAAAAATTTCTGAATGGTTTGATGTCTTGAAGGGTTATGAGAACAAAGTAAATGAGGATACTCTTTTAATTGGGCACAGTCTTGGCGGTATATTTACACTGCGCATATTAGAAAGATTAAATAATCCTGTACGAGGAGCTTTTCTCATAGGTACACCTATAGGCGTTAGGCCAATACTAAATTATGACCGAGATTCCGAGTTTAGTGGTTTTGACTTTAACTGGGAAAAGATTAAACAAAATGCAAAGCATTTTGTTGTTTTTCAGTCAGATGACGACCCTTACGTAGGGCTTGATAACGGTAAGCAGCTGGCAAACAAATTAGGTGTGGAATTAAACTTTGTCCCCAACGCTGGACATTTCAATAAAAAGGCTGGTTACACGAAATTTTCCCAACTCTTAGAGCAAATTAACAGAGTTATCGAGTAGATTCTATAATGTCAACTGACCCGCGAACTATCGAATCATACGACCACTTTGCAAAAGGTTATCATGATCATGTTTCAGATCCAAATGATTCTATCTATCATAGCTATTATGAAAAGCCTGCTCTTCGAAAAGAGCTTGGCGACCTAAACGGCAAAAATATACTCTGCATCGGCTGCGGTAGTGGTGTTGATGCAAACTGGCTTGCACAGAATGGTGCAGCAAGTGTAACTGGCGTAGATATATCCAAAGAACTGATCGCAATCGGCAAACAACATTTTCCTCATCTTGATCTACACGTAATGGACATGGAGCAGCTGGATTTGCCAGACGGTAGCTATGACGTTGCCTGCTCAAGTCTAGCCATACATTATGTGGACGATATGACACAATCATTAAAAGAAGTTTATCGAGTGCTCAAATCGGGAGGCGTGTATGTTTTCTCTTGCGGGCATCCGTTAGATACCGCACTGGAAAGAAACGAGGATTCAGTCAAAAAGAGCAGATTACTCGGTAAAAAAGTTGTTAAAGAAACAGGCAAGCATACGATTATCGGCGATTATTTAGCCGCAGACACTGATGGTACAAGACATATTGACGGCAATCTGGGCGACATGGACGTGAGGGTGTATCACAGAACCTTCGCTGTTATGGTTCAACAAATCGTTGCATCTGGCTTTACCATTGAAAAGGTTGTTGAGCCTCTGCCACTCAAACCACTACGTGACATTGACTCAAGCACGTATGAGACGCTATTAAAACACCCCTCTTTTATAATATGGGTTGTGCGTAAGTAGACCCCACCAGAAACACCATTTTCCTTTTCCAAAAAAGCACGGCGGGAAAAAATTCAAAAAAATATGCAAAGGGTTTTCTGGTGGGGCGCAGCGGGCAGGCTTGCCCGCTAGGCGGCGGGGCTTGGTTCAGACTTTTTCCTCGAAATAGGTTCGCGCCAATTCGTAAAACTCCAACAATATAACAAAACGACCACAAGGGTCGCTTGGTTGTATTGGTGCGGACGAGAGGACTTGAACCTCCATGAGTTGCCTCACTAGTACCTGAAACTAGCGCGTCTACCATTTCGCCACGTCCGCATAAATATAAAGTATACCTTGTTTGTAAAAGACGGTGAAGGTACTAGTGTCACTAGGTCACGTTCCGCGACCCCGGAACTTCACTCTTGCAAACATAGTTTGCAGCGGAAGGTTCCCTTGCGAGCCGCCAGTGGCGGCTCTCACCTGAAACTAGCGCGTCTACCATTTCGCCACGTCCGCATAAATATTTAAACTGAAATGTACTAATTGCATAGTTTTACGTCGTTTCGGACGTGTATTTTGGTTTGGCGAATGGCAGACGGTGTCTACGTGTATATTTTGCATCGTTTCACGATGACCGCCACGTCCGCTTAAAATTTTTGACAAAAAGTGCAAATGACTACGTTAGCATATCTGTTTTATAGGTATATTTCAAGACGGTGCAACGCTAGGCATACTAAAACCGTTTATGCTATGATACGAGCTAGATAAATCCCACGTTTTAAGAGGAGCCACACGAATGAGTAAGGTTGCGCATTACCTACAAGAACATTTACTCGGCGAGGTCATGACGAGCGCCGATGCTCGCCGTTACTTTTCGACCGATAACAGTATTTTTAGCCTCGCACCTAGTTTGGTCGTGTACCCCAGGAACGAAAATGACATCCGCAAAACCGCTCGTTTTACCTGGCAGTTGGCCGAACGTGGCCGTATTATACCCATTACATCTCGTGGGGCAGGTACAGACCTAACGGGTGGCGCGTTGGGCGACGGCATTATACTAGCGTTTCCCGCGCACATGAACCGTATAATCGAGCTCGACCAAAAAACAGGGGTCGTGGTAGTCGAACCTGGGCTCAATTACGGTCGTTTACAACAAACGCTTCAAACCCACGAACGTTTTTTGCCGCCGTACCCTGCAAGCATCGAATACAGTACCATTGGCGGTGCGGTAAGCAACAATGCCAGCGGTGAAAAATCAGTTAAGTACGGTACAACCAGAGAATACGTTCGTTCACTTCGAGTGGTGCTGGCAAACGGCGAGGTTATCGAAACCCGCCGTCTCAGCAAACGAGAGCTTAATAAAAAACTGGGACTCACTACGTTTGAAGGCGAAATTTACCGTACACTCGATACGCTTATAGAAGAACACAAAGACGAAGTAGCTAGTTTGGTTCGGCCTGTCACTAAAAATACAGCGGGGTATAACCTGGCAGATGTTAAGCGAAACGATGGCAGCTTTGACCTCACCCCATTATTTGTCGGGGCGCAAGGCACACTGGGTATAATTAGCGAAATCACCTGCGAAACCGAACCATTTAACCCCGAAACAGTTCTATTTGCCGCCTATTTTGAAAGCATAAACGCAGCCTGTGAGGCCGCTCAAGAGCTTCGTAGCCTACCAACCTTACCGAGTGCCATTGAATTTGTCGACAAAAACTTGCTAAACATTGTCAACCAACTTAACCCGAACCAGTTAAAGGGCTTATTGCCCAACCCAATGCCTCAAGCAGTGTTACTCGTTGAACTGGATGATTCAAGCGAACGTCTGCGCAAAAAAGTTATTAAGAAAATTCGCCACATTTTAGACAAGCACGCTCAAGAATTCCGCCAAGAATCCGACCCTGGCGCACAGGCAGGCCTATGGAAGATTCGCCATGCCTCAGCCAGTATTTTGGCGCACAGCGAAGGGGCACTCAAACCCATCCCAATTATAGAAGATGGCATTGTACCAATCGAAAAATTGCACGATTTTATAAAAGGTATCTACGACCTTTTTCATAACGCAAATATAGATGTAGCGCTTTGGGGCCACGCGGGCGATGGCAATTTGCACGTGCAACCATTTCTTGACATTTCCCAGCTTGGTGACCGTCAAAAAGCTTTTAAGCTAATGGATGCGTACTACGAGCTTATCAATTCTTTAAACGGCTCAACCACAGGCCAGCACAACGATGGTCGCTTGCGCGGTTTGTACTTAGAAAAGTTGTATGGAGCCGAGGCATATGAGGTGTTACGAAAAGTTAAAAACATATTCGACCCCTACGGCACCATGAACCCAGGCGTTAAAGTAAACGTTACAAACGAAGAAGTACGTCCATTGCTGCGAACACAGTATAGCCTGGACCACCTGTATAACCACATGCCACGGAGCTAATGATGCGCTGGCATTTCATAGATTACGTTGGCGTTTTAGGTGGCCTGTTACTACTAGTTGGATTTTGGCGCACTAGCACGGGGCGCTGGAAGGTAACTTCGGTATGGTATGAACTCGACAACTTCGTAGCTTCGGCGTTGCTACTGTATTACACCTGGCAAAAACACGCCTATGTGAACATTGTATTAAACCTTGTTTGGGGTATTGTAGCCTTTAATGGCCTCAGCTCGTACGCCGAGCGCCGCTTAGTACGTAACAAAAACTACAAGAAAGGCTTTCGTAAAGGCCAAAAACTCCGCCGTAGCTTGTAGATCGTGTATCTGTTAAAGCCCCGACTTTACACCGCGAGGGTCGAGGGTAAGAAGAATGACATCTGTGACTCGACCTGCTTTTGAGTGGCGCGGAGCTTCACTTTGAGGGACTCGACGTCGCGCCTTTCTGCGCGACCCAGCTCCCAGGGTCACTGGGCTGCGGGCGGCTGACTGCCACTGGCAGTCGCGTTCGAGCACTTACGACGGACCATAATAAAAAACCATCCTTTCGGATAGTCTTTTATTATGGTGGGTGATGAGGGACTCGAACCCCCGACCCTCTCGGTGTAAACGAGATGCTCTAGCCAACTGAGCTAATCACCCATTATTGCTTAAATGTACTCCCTTCAGCTCGGGTTGGGATACCCCGGTCACCTTCGGCGACCCCACAACTTCTGCTATGGCAACAAGTTGCCAAGTGAAGGTTGTCTTGCGACCCGCCGCCGGCGGCTCTCACCTCTCGGTGTAAACGAGAGACCAAAGCCAACTGAGCTAATCACCCGTGGTAGCATGGCTGCGATAAACATGAAATGGCGTACATAATTTATCTCACGGCTACTTAAAGTGGTGCGGACGAGAGGACTTGAACCTCCATGAGTTGCCTCACTACCACCTCAAAGTAGCGCGTCTACCATTTCGCCACGTCCGCGTAATTGTTAAAAGTACAAGCATAGTTTTAGGTCATTTCGGACGTTGCTGTTAAAACGGCTATGGCAGACAGTGTCTACAATTGTACATTGGCACCACTTCTTAGTGACCGCCACGTCCGTAAACTGTTAAACAACTAAGATATGGTAGCGTTTCTTGTGCAAAAATACAAGCCGTTAGCTTCGGCAAACTACCTGAAGCCAATTGCACCAAAGAAGAAAATTTGCTATACATATACTAATGGGGAAACTTCAGCCTACCAAACCACTTTTTATTTTGCTGTATGGCGTACCTGGTTCGGGTAAAACTTTTGTGGCTCGTCAGCTTTGCGATCAGATTGCAGCGGCTCATGTGCAGGGCGACCGTATTCGTGCCGAACTGTTCGAAAACCCAACCTATTCAAAAGAAGAAAACCACATTGTTGCCAGCCTTATGACATATATGGCAAGTGAATTTCTTTCGGCGGGTATAAGCGTGGTTTTTGACGTAAATGTTATGCGCCTTAGTCAGCGCCGCGCGCTCCGCAACATTGCTACCAAGGCAGGCGCGGTGCCCGTACTGTTGTGGCTACAAATAGACCCCGATACCGCCTTTAGCCGAGCCAGCAAACGAGACCGCCGCAAGCACGATGACCGTTTTGCGCAAGAGCTTACCGTTGAAGGGTTTAGAGAACTTCTTGGCGGCATGCAAAACCCAGAAATGACCGAACAATACATTGTACTAAGTGGAAAGCACGTATTTGCTACTCAAAAAAATGCCGTTATGCGGTACCTTATGGAAAAGCGTTTACTAAACCCCGACACCAGCGAACAACATATTAGTAAACCTGGCCTTATAAATCTTGTACCCAACCCCGCGGCTGGCCGTGTCGACATGGCTCGCCGTAATATCAACATTCATTAAGTTGCCGTTACTTGTGTCAACAAAAGTTATTAACGTTCCAGGAATCGGCCCGATCACTTTTGTAAAATCTGCTAGTAACCGTTCAATACGGCTTACTATGACTACAGCAGGCATAAGGATTTCTATGCCGCGTTTTACCCCATACGCACTTGGCATAGCCTTTGCCGAACGAAATGCAAACTGGATTGCTGCGCACGCAACCAACGAACCGCCGATTATGCTAGAAGACGGTCAAAAAGTAGGCAAGCTGCATACGTTACATTTTGAACGAGTGGCGTCATCTGCTGCGGCCACCTCGCGGGTGACACCAACTAAGCTGCACATTGCATACCATGCTACTGAATCTACCCAAGATGAGACGGTCCAAAAAAGAGCCCAAAAGGCAGCACTACGCGCTCTCAAAAAAGAAGCAGAAGTTTTATTGCCGCCTCGTCTGCAAAAACTGGCACAGACAAACGGGTTTACGTACAACCAAGTTTCTGTAAAGCAGCTTAAGCGGCGGTGGGGCAGTTGCGACAGCCATAAAAACCTTATATTTAACCTATATCTTATGCAGTTACCTTGGCAACAGATCGACTACGTGCTTTGCCACGAACTTACTCATACCGAACACATGAACCACGGGCCAGATTTTTGGACAAGACTGGTTAGTGTCATGCCGGCGGCGAAAGATATTGCCCGCATTGTGCGTCATACCGAACCCATTCTTGTACCCCGCAAAAGTGCTACTGCTTTTGAAGATGATATGCCATACTAAACAGCATGGGCACCAAAAAAAACGACGACTCTCTTGAAACTACTCAGCGCCTCGAACACGAACGGTTAACCAGCCTCATTGGCAGTATGGCCGATGGCGTTCTAGCGGTCGACCAAGCAGGTAAAGTCGTGTTGTACAACGGTGCCATGCTTAATATTCTTGACGTAAATGGGGAGTTAAAGGGTCGCTCACTGAAGCGCTTGCTTGAACTGTACGACAAAAATGGCCAACTAGTTAACATCGAGCAACTAGTCTTGGGCGCCACCAAGGCAACGAGCAGCCGAGATTTATTACTGCACTACGCCGATGGCAGCCGCGCTAACATTTACCTTTCGGTTGCGCCCGTGAGGCTCGGCTACGGCAGTGAAGGCGACCAGGGTTATGTGCTACTGCTACGCGATATTACCCGCGAAAAATCGCTCGAAGAAGAACGCGATGAATTTATAAGTGTCGTCAGCCACGAGCTACGCACACCCATTGCCATTGCCGAGGGCAACGTTAGCAACGCTCAATTTATCATCGAAAAAAAGGCCAACGACCCCGTTATGGTCGCACAAGCTCTAAAGGTTGCCCATGATCAAATTGTGTTTTTGGCTGGTATGGTGAACGACCTATCTACGTTAAGCCGCGCCGAGCGGGGCGTGCTAACCCTAGAAATTGCCGCTGTTAACGCCCACCAACTGGTAGATGAACTTGTTAAAACGTACACTGCAGACGCCGAGGCAAAAGGCTTGCAACTACGCGGCGACCTCGACTGTCATCTCGAAACACTTTCCTCAAGTGAACTCTATGTAAAAGAAATTCTACAAAATTTTGTCACAAATGCTATAAAATACACCGAAAAAGGCAGCGTCACACTAGGTGCAAAACCTTATAAAAATGGCGTGTTATTTACCATTTCCGACACAGGTATTGGTATAAGTAAAACCGACCAAGAGCGTGTATTCGATAAATTCTTTCGTTCCGAAGACTTTCGCACCCGCGCCAATAATGGCACAGGTCTAGGCCTATACGTGACCATGAAGCTCGCTCGACTTATCCATGCCGAAATAAGCCTCAAGAGCGTTTTAAACGAAGGCTCAACGTTTTCAATCTTTGTTCCCAACTTGCAGTAGCTTTGCCGCATGCAAGCTGCGAAAGCTCACTACCGTCAACCATTGACTCTGCCTGTAAAATGCCGTATGCTTGACAACAGATGCCTACAAATAGTGTAGGCTTTTTTAATACGTAAAAAGTATCAAATAAATGGCGCGCGCCAAGATAGGTAAAAGTACGTACGTGGCAAAGCAACCAAAAAAACAACGTCGCCAAGACGAACAAACGCTCACTCAAGTTTTTTTTAGTGGCTTTTTTTGGCCTATAAAAACACTGTGGCGCGGGCTTGTGTGGCTGTGTCATCGACCCCCGCTTAAACAGATTGGTCATATCCTACATTGGTTCTTTACCTTACCACCGCTGCGTTTTATTGGTCGCATGTTAGGCCTCGGCTACTTGCGCAGCAGCTTTCGTGAACTACGCCATGTTACTTGGCCAACGTTTCGTGAAAGCATGCGTTTAACGAGCGCGGTTATTATATTTTCTATTATTTTCGGCCTTATTATTGCGGTGGTAGATTTTGGCCTCGACAAGTTATTTAAGCAAATTTTACTGAAATAAGGAGCGCCCCATGAGCACCAAACGATACGACACAACCAAGCAATGGTACGCCATTCACACCTACAGCGGCTACGAAGAAAAA
>JBATSO010000058.1:0-13167 GCA_049293335.1 Saccharimonadales bacterium (SeqCode) | reverse complement strand
TCTTCAAAAGCATCACCGCTAAGCAACTGTTTCTGTCACACCCAGCACTCAAGAAAGACTTGTGGGGAGGTGAGTTCTGGAGTGACGGGTACTACGCTAGCACAGTGGGGACTGGTGGTAATTGGGCTATCGTAGAGCAGTACGTCAAGAACCAAGGCGCTAATCCCAAAGACCTGCAACTAACGATGTGGTGATTGGCATACCATAGTAACTGAATACCCCGTGGTCTCTGCCACGGGGATTTTTATTGTTGCTACATTTTTTTATAAAGGGAAAAATAATGACAACAGGACAAGGACCACAAGGACCACGAATATCAGGTAACCAGCCACCCCAGGATGGCATTTGCCTTGTAGGCGAAAAGGGAAGAACACCAGAGTTTAAGAGAGTTCGTGGTGAATTTGTAACTCAGGTTAATGACTGGCTTGAAGCGGTAGCAGCTGCGAGAGATGCGGTTCCTTCTCTTCCTATGGCCGTAGAGACAAATACAGCTTTGGGTAAAATATATCTGCCATTTCAAACAACACAACGTAGAACACGAACTGCTTTGGGTAGGTCTGGTTTTTTTGCCGCGATAGGCGAAAATACAATACCAGGCTTATGGCTTGGGGGCGATGGAAAGAACACGCCATATACGCTTGAGGCGTTCTTTGCTGATCCGGGAGGCAATCAGCGATTTGTACGAGTTGTTGGCTCTGACCCGGTAGCACTTATAGCCTCTGGCGGTGAATACGCTCCTGGTTCTGGCGACACAAGGGCGGCTGTACTGGTTGAGACAGATGTAAATGGCCTCACCAAAACCCATGAGTTTACAGTTACGGGAGATGGCTCACTGCAAACTCGTGAATGTGGGTTAGATGGCGCAACTACGTCAAACTCATCGGGCGCAGCGTACGCTGCACAAGCAGGAATTGAACTGTTCACCGAGCAGGTTGTAGGGTGGTTAAAGCCAGAGTAACAAAGGCCACCCGAAACGGCAAGCTAAGCTAATTCACCTCCAAACTCAAAACTCACACCGTCACCACAGTCAGCCACAAAAGCACAGAGTTTCCGCCTTCGCGGGAATGACGACAGAGAAGCCTGGAGGTTTTGAGGCCCTAGGCTACTTCTTTTTGGTCGGAGTGGTTTTCTTAGCTGCGGGTTTTTTGGCAGGAGCTTTGGCTGGCGCCCTTTTGACAGCAGACTTCGGGGCGGCCTTTTTGGCGGTAGGGGTCTTTGCTTTGTCGCTTTTGACGCCACTTGGCACGCCAGCGTTACGGGCGTTACGGGCGGCTTGGGCTTTTTTGCGAGCGGCCTTGTTCTTGTGTAGCACGCCTTTTTTGGCAGCTTTATCAAGCTCGCTCTGAACCTTGTCGAGGGCGCTTACGGCCTTTTTCTTATCTGTTGCGGTTAGGGCTTTGCCAAAAGCTTTCACTGCTGCTTTTAGGCTGCGCTTGGTTTTGCTGTTTCGAATGGTCGCCTTGGTGGCAACTTTCACACGCTTTTTTGCTGATTTAATAATGGGCATTACTGTTCCTTACCTTATAGTTTATGTTCCTATAGGCACCTATAATACCTTACTCCGTATCTGTTGTAAAGAAAGACGGGTTGACAACAGGCAAAAAATGCCGAAAAAATACTCGACAAACCATTTTGCTTATGCTACCATCGACTTAGATATTGTATATCGAAACAAAAAACATCTATGGAAGAACAACAAAAACTGCTGATAGCAAAGCTGAAAGAGGCACAAAATGTGCTGGTGACAGTTAGCAAAAACCCTTCGGTCGACCAACTGTCGGCGGCGATTGGCTTGGCTTTGGCGCTCAACAAGCAGGGCAAGCACGCCACAGCAGTCTACAGCGGTGAAACGCCGAGTACACTCGAATTTTTAAAGCCCGACGAAACACTCGAAAAAAACACCGATAGTTTGCGAGACTTTATAATTGCACTCGATAAATCCAAGGCCGATAAGCTGCGCTATAAAGTTGAAGACCAGGTAGTACGCATTTTCATTACACCGTACAAGACCTCGATTTCCCAAGACGACCTCGACTTTAGCCAGGGCGACTTTAACGTCGATGTGGTAGTTGCACTCGGCGTGGCGAGCCCGCAAGACCTCGACGATGCCATTCAGGCTCATGGGCGAATTTTGCACGATGCAGTTGTTTCTTGCGTAACACTCGATGGCGTGACCGAGCTTGGTACTCTGAATGTTACCGACACTTCAGCAAGCAGCCTTTCCGAAATTGTAACGGGTATTGTGCAGGCGCTCGACAAAGACGTAGTTGATTCGCAAATAGCCACGGCGCTTCTAACAGGCATAGTGGCGACAACAGATCGTTTTAGAAACGACCACACCACGCCTCGTGCCATGAGTATGAGTGCCGAACTAATGTCGGCGGGGGCCAACCAGCAACTGATTGCCAGTGAACTCGAAGCGCCTGTAGAAGAGGCGCCGATGGCTGTTGAGGCAGAAACCTCACTGTTCGATGACCAGCCTGCGAATGACCCTGGTGTACTGGAAATTGATCATCAAGAAAGCAAAAATGAATCAGATGATAGTACGAACGAAACAGAGAATTCAGCGGAGCCTGAAGGCACTAACGACTCAGATGTAGAGCACGCTGATTCATCGCAAATTCATGTCGACGAAGATGGAAAGTTAATGAGTCTGAGCGAAAGCATGTTACCTAAGGTGGAAAAAGATGAAGACTTGCTGGCATCCTCCGAGAAACCCGAAAACTCAGGCTCTGCCAGCCGTGAGCGGGTAATTCAGCCACCTTCTTTTGAGGGTGAGCTAACGGCAAATACACACGAAGAAGCGTACGATGCCTCTACCGATGAACTAACTAAACCTAGCCAAACAACGCCGCTTTTAAGTCACACCGAAAAGGTTCTTGAGGTGCCAAGCGAGGCCGACAAAGCAGAAGCTCAACCGCCCAAATTGGAGCTAGCAGAAGCATCAGAAGCACCAAAACCACCAGAATTACCTAATCTCCAAAACTTGTCAGACTTCCCGCAGGTAGAAAATGAAGCAGAGCCTGAAGTTTCCCAAATAGATACCGCCGCCCAAACATTGGCCGACCTCGAGAAAGTTGTAGACAGCCCTCATTTAGTAAGCTCGGAGCTTTCAAAAGAGGATGAGCCGATTCTTGTAGCTAATGTTGATGCTGCTCGAAATGCAGTGGAAGCTGCTCTTCGGGGTGGTAGCGGCAGCGAAAATCCCGCTCCGATTGCTGCGCTCAACGCCCAACCTCTGGGTGAATCGCTCCACAGTTCGCCAGTCGAGGTTACTCCTCAATTTCAACCAGCACCAGGTTTTGGTACGCCTGTTATAAAGCCAAATCAAGCTCAGACTGTTTCGAATGTACCGCCATCGCCTACTAGCATCTTTCCTGGGGCTCCGCAGCCTAGCCCAGTGAGTAACCAGCGCGAAACTACCTCAGTAACAACGGGCAATGGCACTGGTCTTACGCCTCCGCCACCTGTGCCGCCACCACCGATTCTGCCTCCGATGTAAGGGGCGTGTGTTATCCTGACAGGTATGCAAGGTATACTTCTTGTTGATAAGCCAAAAGGTTGGACCAGTTTTGACGTGGTTAATTATGTGCGCAAAATGGTTGCAAGTGCCGAAGGTAAAAAGCCAAAGAACACAAAAGTAGGCCACACGGGTACGCTTGATCCGCTGGCAACGGGACTCCTCGTTGTACTAGTTGGCAAAGAATATACACGGCGTTCAGGCGAGCTTAGCAAGCACGACAAGACTTATGACGTGACGTTAAAACTAGGCGAAACATCCAACACAGGAGACTCTGAGGGCGTTATTACACCATATATGGGTGCGTCAAGGACGGACCCTGACGCAAAGAGTTTGGCGGGGGTATTACAGCAGTTTACGGGTGAGATTATGCAGACTCCGCCTATTTATTCAGCTATAAAGATCAATGGCCAAAAGGCTTATGAGCTTGCTCGAAAGGGCAAAGAAGTTGTGCTTCCTCCGCGTCCGGTGACGATATATGGTATTCGAGATGTGAAATATGACTATCCACACGTACATTTCACCTGTGATGTTAGTAGTGGCACGTATATTCGCAGCCTTGTTTCCGACATTGGTAGTATGCTAGAAACGGGCGCCTATATGTCGGCACTACGACGTACAAAAGTGGGCAAGTATAGGCTTGACCAGGCACTGAAAATAGATGATGTATCGGAAAATGTTTTACAGTCACATTTGTTAGAGTCTTGATAAGATATAAAGTAAGGATTACCACTCGGTATGAATCAAGCATATAGTATTACTAGTAAGGGCCAAGTGACACTGCCAAAAGCGTTGCGAGATGCGGTGGGGATTGCTACGGCTCACCGTGTGACGTTCTACCGTCGCGGCTAAGATATCATCGTCCGCAAAACTCCTACGCTTGAGGAAGTTTCGGCCGAACTGCACAAGAAGTACGCGTAAAGGTTCCACCAAACGTAACTCAGCAAGACTGCAACAATGCTCGTGCCAAGTTTGAGGAGCTGGGCGGTACATGTTGGCTGTCGACAGCCAACATTTTACTTAGGCACACATCGGTGATGGTGGTGACTTAGCGACGAAGGCTTAGCTAAAGGCATTGGATTTATGGCAGCATAAGCACATTGACAAAAACACAAAAATTTGCTATTATACTAACAGCCTAGATAATATATAAAAACCACAGTAAAACTATGTCCGAGAATGCACCCAATTCGGCCGAACAAATAATTGACCCAAGCACTATTCCAGTCGGCATGTCAACGCAAGTACTGCAAAATAGGCAGGGCGAAAGCGTGTGGATGCCAGCCTACAATAATGGCGAGAGCACTACATTGTTAGTCGCCGTGACAGATGATGCAAGATGGCAAAAAAGGGTAGGCATGCTGCGCGAACAGGGTATTCCTTGTCATCTTTTGCCCGCTAAGGGCGATACCTATATTCCCGAAGAATTTGCATTTGCAAGCAATACGCTACAAGAAACTCCTCTTGAGACTAGCTCACCGTACGTACGAGGACCTCGGGCGGTCGAAGCAATTGTGTTTGACCCATCATCACCCAAATCTTTGCTGGATGTCATGATTCGCACTGGTCATGACACCTCTCAGCTCCGTCAGGCAAGGAGAGATGCGCTGCAAGGGAACCCAAATGATATTGTCGCAATCTTAGCGAACTGTATTGAGGCAGCGCAGTCGGCTGACGTAGAGGCCGAAACAGGAGGAAAAGGAGTTTATAGTACAGTGTATGGTAACTCTATTTCGTCTACCCATCAGTTTGTTGAAGACTTGGCGCACAAGGGGCTAGAATCTTGGGGGTATCGTACGATTGAGCGGATGCATCAAGCGGGAGTTGACCAAGAGCTAGTGCAGTTGTTTGCACAGAATCCCGAGCAGGCACAGGCTATTGCAACAGCAGCATGGCAAGAAAGCATTGCCGCGGCCCATACACATAATACGGATGCTAAACAGAAAGGGGTTTACACCGAGATTCATGAGCTAGGGGGAGTCATGATTGTGCTGCCAGCAATTGCCTCAACGGCATACGAGACCCACGATTCAAATATAGGCTACGTGGACGTGACTGGCCAGGGGCATACACTGGCTGAAATATACGCAAACGGTGCTTATGGTGCTGGCTCAGAACGACCAATTAATAAAACAGTTTTTGACTCCACAGTTGCCCGCCTGGCGAGAGGGCTTGGGATGTCACAGTGTGGTCCCCGCACACTACAACGCAGATGTCTAACAACATTCGACGCCAATGGCCAGCCGACTATACACTTGCGCGACGAAGACCCGCACAGTGGCAACCATAACAAAATGACCAACGAAGAAGTGCTAGACGCTCTTCGGGCAGAAAATATCAATGCTGTACTTAAACAATCAGACAAGGTGACAATTTCCTTGAACCCAGAGACGAACAGCCAAACAGAAGTCTTCATAAATAAAGTCCCAAACATGCAAGAACCAAGGTCTCTTAACGACCAACCAATTGGTGTTTTGGTACATATAGGAGAAGCTGGTCAGCATAAGCTTGTTTGGACTACAGGATATGCTCGATGGCATGAAGATATCCGCACGGCCTACCAAGAGGGTTCGGAAGCAGGCTTGCCCACTATACAAATAGGAGGGAAGTCTTTTGCGGTCAAAGCAGATTATTTACGGGTCCCCTCCTCTGAATATGGTAAAACAGACTCGTTATTACTATGGAATTTTATTGGTGACCCAGAGGTGTTTAAGCAGCATGCCTTGTCGGTAGCTGCCATGGTAAAGCAGTCCGAGCGAGCATTTGCTAAGCAAGATGCCTCCGCAGGGGGAGCGTCCAGTAAACCTATAAGGTCAGAAATAGCAGTGACCGACCCAAAAACTAAGAAAATAACCACTATAAATATAAAACTTGCTTAATTCGAACCGAGTTAATCAGGGGCGTAACTCCTGAAGCGGTGCCCATACCTTCCAGTTAAGTCAGAGCTTATCCTTAAACGAAATCCACAAATAGTTTATAGGTTTACGCTAGGTGGGGTTGCTATAGGGGTGGTCATCTGGTATACTGGGGCGTAACGCCATCAGTAATCTCTAAAGTAAACTAAGTAGTGAGTTTGGAAGGAAAAGTTACCGCGTATGATTTCAGCCGAAAAGAAGACGAAAATTGTGAAAGATTTGCAAACAGGCAAGACCGACACCGGTAGTGCTGCTGTGCAGGTCGGCATATTTACCGAGCGTATTAAAGAACTAACAGGTCATTTGCAGACTAACAAAAAAGATTTTGCAGCCCGCCGCGGCCTTTTGCAGCTCGTTGGCAAGCGCAAGCGACTTTTGCAATACATTGCCGCACAAGATGGCCAAACGTACCTAGACCTCATTAAAAAACTTGGCATTCGCCGCTAACTTTAAAATTCTAAGTTCGAATATCGAAATCCTAAACAATCTCGAATAACCAAAATTCGAAAAAAAGATTGTTTCGGGATTTGAGCATTTGAATTTTAATAAAACAGTTTAGAATTTAGTGCTTAGTACTTAGTATTTAACACGTTCGGGGTAGGACATCAGCGCTCCTTTGGGGAATATGCCCTCTGGAGAGTTGGATTCTATCGCCGAACAAGAAAAGGAGGCTACACATGAGCCAGAATACCACCAAAACTATTAACCCATTTGGCAAAGATTTGATCGTTGTCGAAACAGAATTTTGTGGTCGTACGCTAACGCTCGAGGTTAACCGTGTTGGTTTTCGCACGACCGCCAGCGTTATTGCGCGTTACGGCGACACCGTGGTGCTCGGTACGGCTATGCTCGGCAAGCCAATCAAGGGTATGGATTATTTCCCACTTTCCATCGACTATGAAGAGAAGTTTTACGCTGCTGGCAAAATGAGCGGCAGTCGTTTTATTAAACGCGAAGGTCGCCCAAGTGATGACGCAATTCTCATTGGCCGCCTCATTGACCGACCAATCCGACCACTGTTTCCTAAGGGCTACCGCAATGAGCTACAAGGTGTTGCTAGTGTACTCAGCATGGACCCAGCATTTCGGCCAGACATGGTTGCGATGATTGCCATGAGTGCCGCGCTTATGCTCAGCGGGGCACCATTTGACGGCCCTGTAGCAGGTGTGCGTGTAGGTATGACCGACAGCGGTGAATACCGCGCATTTATGAGCGCCGAAGAACTCAACAACAGCAAGCTTGACCTCGTGGTGGCCTGCCGTTCGGGCGGAATCATGATGGTCGAAGCGGGTGCCAACGAAGCCACCGAAGAAGAGGTGGTGGCAGCACTCAAATTTGCCGAAGAAGCCATTCGGCCAGCTTTGGCTGTACAGGCTGAGCTTGCTAAAAAAGTTGGTGTTGAAACTGCCGAATACGACCTGATTTTGCCAAACGAAGAAATTCAAGCAAAGGTTGACGCGTGGGTAGAAGGCAAGCTTGGCGAAGATTTGCGTGCACCGTATCCAGAGCGCAACGAGCTTGTTTCGACACTTCGCAGCCAAATGCACGAAGCTTTCGCCGAAGAGTTGGGCGAGGACGAATACGGTGTGCTACGCAGCGAATACGACGAAGCCTTCCAAATGGCGCTGCACAAAGACGTACGCAAGGGCATTGTGGCTGATGGTGTGCGTCCCGATGGTCGCAAGCTCGATGAGATTAGACCGCTCAGTTCAGAGGTTGGGTTCTTGCCTCGTGCCCACGGCTCCAGCTTGTTTACGCGTGGTATGACGCAGGGTATGAACATTGTAACCCTCGCGCCGCTCAGCTACGCGCAGCTAGTCGACACCATGGAGCGCAACGAAGAGCGCCGCTACATGCACCACTACAACGCACCTGGCTATACCGTGGGTGAAGTGCGCCGACTTGGCAGTCCTGGTCGCCGCGAAATCGGCCACGGCTACTTGGCAGAACGCGCGCTTATGGCGGTGCTGCCAGATGAGGCAGTGTTCCCCTACGCTATCCGTTCGGTTACCGAAATTATGAGCCAAAATGGTTCAACCAGCATGGCCGCTACCTGTTCAAGCTGTTTGGCACTAATGGACGCGGGCGTGCCACTAAAGGCGCCTGTTTCGGGGATTGCCATGGGCCTGATGGTGGACGGCGATAAGTTTTACGTGCTGAGCGACATTGCCGACGCCGAGGACTTTGCGGGCGACATGGACTTTAAGGTAACAGGCACCAGCAAGGGTATTACGGCCTTGCAAATGGATATGAAAGTACATGGCCTGCCTGTTTCAACGCTTGAAAAAGCACTGGCTCAGGGTAAGGATGGCCGCGCCCACATACTCAAACACATGATTGAAACCATTGCCGAACCACGCGATCAACTGAGCCCATACGCACCGCGTGTTGAGAGCATTGTAATTAACCCAGACAAGATTCGTGAGATCATTGGTAAAGGCGGCGAAACCATTCAGAAAATTACCGGCGAAACTGGTACCGAAATCGACATTAAAGATGACGGCACTGTTATGATTGCCAGCCCAGATGGCGACAGCATACAGCGGGCTAAAGACTGGATTTTAAGCATTGTTGAAGACCCAGAAATTGGCAAAATTTACGTCGACAAGCCCGTAGTCAGCGTGCTCGACTTTGGCGCCTTTGTGCAAATCATGCCGGGCAAAGACGGTTTAGTACATGTAAGTGAAATGAGCGAAGAGCGCGTGAACAAGCCAAGTGATGTTGTGAAAGAAGGCGATCTTGTAACGGTAAAGCTTGTGGCCATCGACGACCGCGGCCGGCTGCAGTTGAGCATGAAAGCCGCCGCCCGAGAACTTGAGAAGAAATAGTAAATGATTAGCCTTTCACCTGTGACATGTCACCATACATTGGCGATTTCCATGTAACGATTTGGGGAGTATGATGTCAAACGAGATTAGTAAAAAGATTGAAGATGAGATGTTAGACCACGAAGTGGCTGTTGTGAAATTTGCAGAAAGGCAGAGCTTGCCTGGACCAATCTTTAACCAAATTGCAAAGTCGGTGACATCTATTGGGGCTAATTATGCTGAGGCACAGGAAGCTTCATCTAAAAAAGACTTCATTAATAAAATCTACATTGCAAAAAAAGAGGCAAGCGAAACAATCCACTGGTTGAAGTTCATCGGAAGGTACCGTAATAACCCAGATGAGATCCCGGCTTTCATAGATAAAACGCAAAAGTTTCTCATGATTTTACAGAAAATAATCAACTCTACTCGTGGGCAATCGTCACAGGATAAAGGCTAATGTATGGTGACAGGTGACAAGCTACAGGCAAATCAAAAAAAGCTTGATGAGCTAAAATCACGGATCGAAGCATCGAGCACCACGCCTGACCTCAAGGCCCAAGCCACGCAGTTGGTTTTCGGCGATGGTAATCCTAATGCTGAAGTCCTGTTCATTGGCGAGGCGCCGGGCAAGCAAGAAGATTTGCAGGGCAAGCCCTTTGTGGGTGCCAGCGGCAAGTTTCTAGACGAAATGCTCGCAAGTATTGGTATGAAGCGAGAGGATGTTTACATAACAAACATCGTAAAATACCGGCCGCCAAACAACCGCGACCCGCTGCCCGAAGAAAAGAAAGCATTTATGCCATACCTGCAAGAACAACTCGAGATTATTCAGCCTAAAATAGTGGTGACACTGGGGCGGCACAGCGGCGGAATATTTTTGCCAGAGCTACGTATAAGCCAAGACCACGGCAAGCCGAAACGCGTTAGAGTTAAGAGATATGAGTTAAGAGATAAGAGTGAGCAAACAGAGAGCGGTGGCACGATGGAACTAGTGATAGTACCCTTGTACCATCCTGCGGCCGCTTTGTATAACGGGGGAATGCGCACGACATTACTGGAGGATTTTGCGCTCATCCCAGCAATTTTAGAGAAAATTAAAGCATAATACGCATAACTATCTCGGCCAAGAAACGAGAAAAACCAGAAAAGGAGAATATATGGATAACAACAATAGAGACAAGAGACAAGAGACAAGAGACAAGAAGCCGCGGGGCGGCCAGAACCAAAATAACCGACGATCAAACCAAAAGGGTCGTGGTCAGCAGAATGGCGCCAGTCAGAACCAAGCAGGCGGCAACCAAAACAATAAGCCAGCCGTGAGTCGCGGGGCTGCCGTGCGTGCTCAAAAGCGTACACAAATGGATGCTCAGCGCGTAGCTAACCAGTGGATGCCCGCGCAGGTCGACGAAAACAAGCGAGCCAACTTTATCGACGACTCACCGCGCCTTAAGATCATCGGCCTTGGTGGTATGGACGGCGGCGGTAGTAAAAACATGATGCTCGTCGAGTACGTAAACGATGCCGTTGTTATCGACGCAGGCAACGACCTCAGTGTCGATTTGCCAGGGATCAACTACGGCATAGCCGACACCGCCTACCTCGAAACAATTCGCCATAAACTGCGCGCTTATGTAATTACTCACGGGCACCTTGACCACATTGGTGGCTTACCACACATAGTACCGAAGTTTCCAGCCCCTATTTACGGCTCGAAGTTCACCATTGGCCGTGTTGAAGAAATTTTTAGCAACTTTGGCCTGCCTATGCCCGAAGGCTTCGAGCTTCGCACCGTCATGATGAACGAAGACACACATGAACGGCTGAAAGTTGGTGAATTTTACGTAGAACTGGTACGCGTCACGCACTCGATTCCTGGCAGCACGTGTGTGGTGCTGGACACGCCAGTGGGGCGTATCATAAACACGGGCGACTTTCGGTTCGACCCCAACCCACTCGACCACGAACGCACCGACATGGAACGCCTTAAAGAGCTGGGCAACGAGGGTGTTTTGGCCTTGCTCAGCGAAAGCACCACGGTAGAGCGAGCGGGTCGTACCCCGTCGGAGAGTACCATCGAACAAAGCTTCGTAGACATTATGGAACAAGCCCCAGGCCGTATTTTTGTGGGTGTGTTTAGTACCAACATGAACCGTATTCAAATGATCGTAAATGCCGCCGTACACCATGGTCGTAAAGTGGCAATCGATGGTCGCAGCATGGTGAGCACGCTAGAAATGGCTGTGCGCCACGGTTTTATGAAGATCCCAAAGGGTACCTTTGTGCCAATTGCCTCAGTGCCAGGCATGGGTGACGAAAAACTCGTGGTGATTTGTACTGGTAGTCAGGGTGAGCCAAGCAGTGCCTTGCAGCGTATGGCCAACGGCGAACATCGCCACATTAAACTAAAAGAACAAGACACCGTGATTCTTTCGAGCACGCCTATTCCAGAAAGTGGCAACGACGCCTTGATTGGCCAGATGGTCGATGACCTCGTGAAAAATCACGTACATGTGTTTGAACACCGCAACCACGAACTCGACCATGTGGGGCCGCTGCACGTTTCGGGTCACGCCAGCCAAGACGAATACGCCGAAATGATTCAGGTTACCAAGCCAAAGTTTTTCATACCTATTTATGGTGCGTACCGCGTAAAACAGCGCCATATTGAACTGGCCATAGAGCAGGGGATTCCGCGTCACCACACTGTGAACGCCCTAAACGGCCAGGTAATTGCCCTCACGACTGAAAAAATGGAAGTTATTGGCGAGGTGCCAACGGGTACGATTTTGGTTGACCAAACAGGGGCAATTGTAAGCAATGTGGTGGTGAAAGACCGCGTGCTCCTGGCCGAGGAAGGCCTGGTTGCGGTGGTGCTGACTGTAGACAAGCGCAGCGGCAATTTGCTAACCAGTCCAGACATTATTAGCCGCGGGTTCATTTACATGCGCGAGCAAGAAGAGATTATGAACGGACTGCGCAATGAAGTTCGCCGCGCGGTTAACCAACGCTACAAACGGATAGATATTGACCGCTTTAAGGCCGAACTAAAAGACCACATTACGCACTATTTATTTGAGCAAACGGGCCGTAGCCCAATTGTCATACCGGTGCTGAATATTATTGGTGGTAAAAATGAAAAGCAAGGCGACCAGCCAGGCCAGCAGGGCGGTGCCGAGGAAAAACCAGCGCCACCACAGAAAACACCTGAGGAAATCGCCGCCGAACAGCAAGCTCGGTTCCAGGCCATGCGTGAACGCCTCCTTAACCAAGACCCCCGCGTCGACTAAATGCCACACTACAGCATTAATCCTACTATAGGGCTAGAAAGTACGCCCGTTTCTACCGAAGCTGAAGCTCGTGTTCAAGCATCTATTTTGCGTACCATTGCAGATGTTGAAGCCAATGTGCTAATCCCTAATCCAGCTGCAACTTTTGTTGAAATCAAAGAGGTTGCCGCCGATGAATATGCAATTGCCCCAATCATAGACCCGCCCTATGACATGGATTACCATGGCATAGCGGGCGATATTGTGTCCGCCGCGCCCACCGAACAATCGTCTGAGCGCGCTCATTTGCTCGTTCTAGCTAATGATTTATCGGGCATCAGTTTACGGGCAGTATTATTTGCGGACCAGGGACAAGAAGCGGGAGGCGTTAGTCATTTACGCCCAACGCACCTCATTAGACGGTGTGGAGCGGTCGTTGCAGTCGCAGAAGGTCATAGGCCTCTGCGGGGAAGAGCTCTACATCATTTTGCAGGCCAGCTGGCAGCTGCTAATGCACCGTAATTCGTAGGTAACCCCTCACTACCCCAACGCAGCTAGTGATGCGAAATAGCTCGTGGGGTTTGTGCGCCACGTAGTGGTGCACAAAGATAGTACTGTCGCGAGTGCCTGAGCGCCTTTCTCTGTCTTGCTCCCGA
>JBATSO010000057.1:0-19303 GCA_049293335.1 Saccharimonadales bacterium (SeqCode) | reverse complement strand
TGTTTGTGTAATGCTCATGGTTTGATATAGTGAGAGAGTAATAGGGTGGTTGCAGTAAAATGACAAAATCGCAAGAACAAGAACAAGATATTGTGACAGGCAACGAACCTCCTAGAAGATTTTTCGGGAGCCTACATCACACACTACTATTAGTAGTAGTGTGCGGGCTGTGCGTACTTGGAGCGATAGGTTATGTGGCGTGGCATGCTCGGACAGCCCAAGAGTCAACCCCCTCAACAAGGCAGCTTATTAATGCATATGAAAAGGGTAAAGCATCAAGAACTCCTGAAAAGGCCATAAATGACCTCTCGAACGTAGACGAAACAAAGGCAACGCCCGAGGAGCTCGCCCGTATTTATAGCTTAAGAGGTCAGGCATATCAGACCAAAGGAGACGCAAAAGCGGCCCTTGCGGCTTATGAGAAAGCGGTTTCATATAGCCATACTCAAAACGTATCATATGAGACGATGGGAGGCCTTGCTTTTGAGTTAGCAGAGTACCCAAAAGCAGCCACGTATTATCAAAAAGCCCTCGATTTTGCCCGTAACCAGCCCCAGGGGCAAGACCCGATGCTAGCGAGTCACCTTATATTTCTTGAGAAACAGCTAGAAAGGGCTCAGCATGCGGAGTAGTGCTAAGCTTATTTCGGCAATAGGCCTTGTACTCGGGAGCGCCATGGTAGTAGGTCTTGCTGCGTTCCTCGCAAAACCGAGCGTGGTAAGCGCCCTGTACACATGTGACGACAATGCCATTCTCGCCTTTGGCAGGAATAGCTACTGCGGTTACTTTGATAATGGTAGCTATGCGAGTGGCGGGGCGTTGTTCCCAGGTGGTATTTATCCGAGTGGCTCGACGAGCGTCCAGAAAGCTGAAAACTTTTTTCAGATTGTGGAGGATAGATATTATTCAGGAGGTTCAGAGGGCCGAGCGTCGGTATCTTTTCTGGTGCTTACAATGTTAGGTAGGCCTGCGGGGTCACCATGGTTGGAGGGGACTGATGACCCCGAGTATCTGGAATGGCAAGCGATTGTTCGGAGCTACGCTGCTCAGGGCAGAATCACCTGGAACTATGCATGGCCCTGGAACTGTGGCCAGATAAATACTATGCTCGGCGACGCAAGTGATACCTACGAAAAAGATATTTTCCCCTATGTAACAACAAGCGGCAATACCTTTTCTCCACCGTGCGGTTCAGGTGTCCCACCCGTAGACACGATAATATTTACGAACCCCGATGGGTCAGAGTACATTATAAAAAAGAGTTGTGGAAACCCAATTGGCGATGTCGGTGCTTTACAGGATCTCAACCAAGTACCCATTGGCGACCTCGAGACTGCCAACTGTACAACTGTATCGGGGTGGGGCTATGATCCCGACCAACCATCAAAGTATTTAAACTACTACCTAGTTATTAATGGCACCAAGAAAGGTCCCTATAAGGCTGACCAAAGTCGACCAGATGTCAATAGTTCTGAGGGCATAACGGGGAACCATGGGTTTAGCTTGGCGATAAACACCTTCACCGAATTTAAACCAAGAGATGCAAACTTAGTCCAGATATTACTGATCGATAAAGACACTGGCCAAGAAGATGATCTTGGATCGAGAACGTTCGGCCCGTGCAATAAGGCGTCTTGTATTGTGCCTTCTAATTTCCAAGCAAATATGCAAGTCGGGGCTCAATATGGTCTTAAGCCCCAGATAAAACTCGACTATGCGTGGGGGCCTTCGTATCATACTGGGGCGACTGCATCAGCGTACGATCCCAAAATGCACATAAAAATCATAGCCCCGAACGGTGCAACGGTTAAAGACGAAGATGTTGCCTATGACGCTGGTTATCCGATTGCGGGGACTGTTTTAACGGCAAACCCAACAAACACTCCAAGCGATGCAGGGGTACCATTTGTCCCAACAATGTCTGGTGAGTATAAATTCCAATGGTCGCTTAGTGGCAAGGGTTTGAACGTAACCTGCCCAGGTGTGGGTGGCGGTGGAGGTGATGGCTATGAGCATGGGAAGGCAGGGTACCATCCTTATTTTACAGTTACGGGCGGCGATATTCTTTCGGGGGGTGATATCCAATCCTGGAACCAAGATAGCGGAACTTATGCTGGCGCAGGTAGTCAGCTCGCTGCACTTGCAACGGGCAATATAAAGAATTTTGTAACAGGTTTTGGTCTTTCGGGCGGGGCTGCCGCGAACAGTGGCTCTGGCTTAGCTTTTGCTAACACTACAAAAGCGGGCACGACCTATGGTGGTGGTTATAGTGTGCCAACTTTTGTACCAACAGTGACAGGTCCAACCATAGCTCTCCCGGGGTCGGTTATCGACCTTTCCACCCTCATGACCGGTACCTATACCTACGCAGGTAATGTAGTTTTACATGGCCAAGTGCCTCAAGGTCAAAACATTACCCTTGTTCTTACCAGCGGTAGTGTGTTTATCGACGGTAATATAACGTATGCACCGTACACAAATTTTGTTCAGATGCCGCGACTAACTGTTATTGTTCAGAACGGTAATGTTGGTGTTGCTCCAAATGTGACCGAAATACACGGCGTATTTTACGCGGGCAGAACGACGCCAACAGATAATACCAAAGGTAATTTCTACAGCTGTGCGACCGATGCCGACACCACGGTTAATCTCGGTACTCCTACGGCCTACGCTACGTGTAATTCGCAGCTCACTGTCTATGGTGCTGTTGCTACTGCGAATAAGCTCATTCTGAGTCGCACGTATGGTAATGTAGCTGCCGCCCCCGGTGTGCTCGCTCAGCCTGCCGAAGTATTCTATTATAGCCCCGAGCTTTGGTTGGCCCCGCCCGATGCAGCTACTGGGGGCGCCCCAATAAAGCCGAGCTCTTATTTGAGCTTACCACCTGTACTATAAGTTTTCTCTCATTCGTCTTTGCCATGGGCTCACCCCTGCGGGGGTCTTTGTAGCCTGTAATAGCTCTTTGGCTGCCTCTTTCTCACAGATTTTGCACCAGTCAACCTGCTCTCCAGCCGAGCTGTCCGTACTGCTGACTGATGCGAAACACGTGTCTTACCAAAAGGTGAGCGAGCTTTTTTAAATTGTGGGCTGTCCAGGATATAGTGCTCATGCTATAATCGAGATAATATGAGCATATTGAGTGGGGTATCATCTTTCTTTGGCCTAGATATCGGCACCACCGGTATACGGGTGGTGGAGTTGCGCGGTACAGGCTCTGCTCGGAGCCTTGTGAAGTATGCATATGTTCCAATAGATACAAAACTGGCACAAAGTGATAGTCGAGCTGACCAGCAAAAACTTGGTCAAGTTTTGGCAAATTTGGTTTTGCAGGCAAAGTTATCAACCAAAAATGTTGCGGTTGGCCTGCCGAGTAGCCGCGTGTTTACGACGATTGTTGACTTCGACCGCATTCCCGAGAGTGAGCTTGGCAAAGCTATTGGTTATCAGGCAGATTCACTTATTCCTACGCCGCCAGCCGAGAGCAAAATGGACTGGGCTATGATAGGCGATTCTCCGAAAGACCCAACTAAAATTGAAATTTTATTGAGTAGCGTGCCGAACAGTTTTATTGAACAGCGGTTGGATTTGATTGAGTCGATTGGTCTGAATGTGATTGCTTTTGAGCCAGATAACCTTGCGTTGTCACGGGCTTTGGTGCCCATAGGAACAGCTGCTCCGCAGCTGGTGCTCGATATTGGCCAGTTAGGAACGGATCTTGTTGTTACGATGGGCGATGCGCCTCGACTTACGCGGGCTATTCCTACAGGCGTAGAAGCGATTATTCGCTCGGCGATGCAAAATCTTAATGTTGACGAAAAACAAGCCCAACAGTTCGTAAACAAGTTTGGGGTGAGCAAAGATAAACTTGAGGGGCAAGTGTACCAGGCCATTATTGGCACAATCGATCTTCTTGTCAGTGAAATCGACAAATCAGTTAAGTTTTTCCAAGCAAGGTACCCGACTCAGCCAATTGAGCGGATGATAGTGACTGGGGGGGCATCGACTATCCCAGAGTTTCCATTGTATCTGGCGAATAAATTTGGCATTAATGTCGAAATTGGCAATGCATGGCGAAACGTTGCATTTATGCCCGATCGTCAAAACGAGTTGCTTAATGTGTCCAATCAGTTCGGGGTCGCTGTGGGGTTGGCGGAGAGGAAGGCATAGATAATGGCGGCAATTCAATTCAATCTCTTGCCTGACATAAAGCTCAAATTCGTAAAAGCTCGTCGTACCAAATATTTGATGATGCTCATAAGTAGTATTATAGGGGCGGCCGCACTTTTTGTGTTGCTGAGCTCGCTTCTCATGGTTAATGTTGTCCAAAAAAAGAGCATTGCTGATCTCAACAAAGATATAAAAAAGTACGGGACAGAGCTAAAGGCCACGAAGGACCTCGATAAAATTTTGACTGTTCAAAACCAATTGAGTACTCTAACATCGTTGCACGAGGACAAGCCAGTGGCCAGCCGTATGTTTTCGTATATTTCGAGCGTAACGCCTGTTCAGGCCTCGCTCGACAAACTTTCGGCAGATTTTACGGCGCACACCATATCTGTAAGTGGTAAGGCTCCTGCGCTCGATGTGATAAGTGTTTACACAGACACTTTAAAGGGCACGAAGTATTATGCAAACGACGAAACACAGACTAAAGCAAAAGCTTTTAGTGATGTTGTTCTTAGTTCGTTTGGCCGAGACGATAAAGGTGCTAATTTTACAATTACTCTTTCGTATGACCCTGCTTTGTTCCTTGTTACAAGCGATGTACATTTTGTAATACCAACGGCCACAACGACAAACCAGACAAACTTATTTGGGGCGGGAAATTAAAATGGCAGCATTTCCTTCATCTAAACAGCTTATGATAGATAAGGCAAACACGACTATTTTAGTCGTTGTAAGCGTGGCCGCATTTCTGGTGGTATTTACGGGCGTTGCATGCAAGACGCTTATGAAACAGTACAGTTATCAACAACGGATTATTAGTGGCAAGCGTACAGCCATAGATCAAATTCGCAAAGATATTGAAGCTTCGAAGCAGCTTAATACTTCGTACCAGAGCTTCATACAAACCTCGCAAAATGCGATTGGGGGTAATCCTAATGGTGTTGGACAGCAAGATGGTAACAATGCAAAAATTGTCCTCGATGCCTTACCGAGCCGCTATGATTTTCCTGCATTAACAACGAGTCTTGAAACACTTGTTGCGACCCAAAATGTCAAAATCAACAGTATAGCAGGTGTTGATGAGGAGGTTTCGCAGTCTGCGAATCGGTCGAGTATTACACCCCAGCCAGTGCCGATACCGTTTCAGCTTTCAACAGCGAGCGATTATGAGGGCGTTAAGAGAGTTATTGAGGCCCTTGAGCGTTCAATTCGACCAATTAAAATTAAGACAATCGATATCTCGGGAAATCAAAGAGAATTAACCCTTTCCATCGATGCTGAAACATACTATCAGACGGCAAAATCTCTCAATATTAGGACCGAGGTACAGAAATGAAACAAAAAGATATAGTTGTTATTATCGTGGTAGCGTTCTTTAGTTCAGTAATGTCATTTTTATTGTCGAATAGAATTTTTGTTACCCCTGAAAATCGTCAGCAAACAATCGAAAAAGTAGACCCGATATCGATCGACTTTACTTTGCCCGATAAGCGTTTTTTTAACGAAAAAAGTATTAACCCGACCCTAACAAGCCAACTGAGCACGAACGCCAACCAAAACCCTTTTAATGGCACTGGTCAATAGAGGGGGGTGCAGTAGTGAGCGTACTATCTGCAGAGGCACAGGTGCAGGTCGAGAACATGCTTGTCGAAGACAAGGTTTTGACCCGTGCAGACCTTGCAGAACTGAAAGCTCAGTCAAAAGACACCTCAACCCCATTATTTAGCCTGCTTGTAACCAGCGGCAAGGTGAGCAACGAGCAGCTTACCAAAACCTCGGCCCACGTTTCCAAAATACCGTACGTTAATTTGCTTGAGGCTAAAATTGAGGCCAAGGTTTTAGAGCTGCTGC
This sequence comes from Saccharimonadales bacterium (SeqCode), assembly GCA_049293335.1. GTDB lineage: Bacteria > Patescibacteriota > Saccharimonadia > Saccharimonadales > UBA4665 > JAGXIT01. Next base: position 13,285 of record JBATSO010000057.1, on the reverse strand, counting down.
CAAAAGATGTAGCCGAACGCTATATGGCCGTGCCCTTGGGCGAAATGCAACACCGTTTGGTAGTGGCTATGCTCGATGCCGACAATGTGCAAGCTGTTGACTTTTTGAGCAACCGAATAGGGCGACCGCTAAAAGTCTATGCGGCCAGCGAAGAAGGTATTCGCCAGGTGTTACACCAGTACGACGCCAAACTTTCCGATAACTTAGTCGACGCCATTGGCCAAATGGGTGAAGACGTGAAGATCGACACCACTCAAGCCGAAGAAAAAAAGGCACAAAAAGCCGCCGAAAACATTACCACCATTGTGCAAGATTCGCCGATTAGTAAGGCACTTTCAACTATTCTCGAATACGCTGCCAAAAACCGTGCCAGCGATGTTCATATTGAACCATTAAAAGACAGTTTAAAGATTCGTTGCCGAATAGATGGCATATTGCGCGAAATTATGATGCTACCGAAAAGTACCGAACCACCCCTGGTGTCGCGTATTAAAATTTTAGCCAATCTTAAGATTGACGAGCACCGAATTCCGCAAGACGGCGAATTTACTATAACGGTAGGCGACAAAGACATAGACCTACGTATTTCAGTGAGTCCTGTTATATGGGGCGAGCAGGTGGTCATCCGCTTGCTCGACAAAAGTGGCACCAGCCTTCATTTGGAAGATATGGGTTACGTAGGACGAAGTTTGCAAACCATTCGCGAGGGGTTAAAGCGTACAAATGGCATGATTCTAACCTCTGGCCCAACGGGTTCTGGTAAATCTACCAGCCTGTACGCTTTGCTACAAGAGGTTATGAGCGATGGTGTTAACATCGTCACCCTGGAAGACCCTGTTGAATACAAAATGAACGGGATTAATCAAATACAGGTGAATGCCGATGTTGGCCTGACGTTCTCGGGCGGGCTGCGGTCTATTTTGCGCCAAGACCCCGATATTGTAATGGTGGGGGAAATTCGCGACAAGGAAACAGCCGAGCTCGCTGTACAAGCCAGCCTCACGGGGCACTTAGTGTTCAGCACGCTACACACCAACAGCGCCGCGGGCATTTTGCCACGCTTGCTCGATATGGGCGTCGAACCTTTCTTGATTGCTAGTACGGTGCATGTGGTGATTGGCCAGCGTTTGGTGCGGCGCTTGGGCAAATCGACTGAACAATATCAGTCAGACGCTGCTGAAACAGTCGCCATTAAAGAAGCGCTGGGGTCACTTTTGCCGCAAGATGCCGAGCATATGCCCGCTGTTGCGAAAGATTTAGGGTACGAGAGCTTGCCATTGGCAGGTGATACCGCTTATACTTTAACCAGGGGCAAAGATACACCCGATTCCCCTGGCGGCTACAAAGGCCGAATGGGTGTATACGAAGTTTTTGATGTCAGCGACGAGATTCAACAGCTCATTTTAAAGCGTGCGACAAGTTCGGAGATTCAAGCGCAAGCTGAGCGAGAAGGCATGGTAACGATGCGTCAAGACGGCTATCTAAAGGCACTCGCAGGTCGAACGACCGTGCAAGAGATCAACCGCGTGGCTTCAGCCAACAGTGCATAAAGGTATGAGCGAGCAAGATGACAAGTAAAGGTGGGAACATGAAAAGCAACAAAACGACAAAGAGCAATAGGCAAGCAACAGGGCGGCCACGTGCGTTACAGCTAGAAGGGGCTCGATAATGGCTGGTCAACCGCGAATCGAAATACTACTAGAGGAGGTCGTAAAACGTAAGGCCTCCGACCTTCATATACAGGTTGGCTTGCCGCCTATGCTACGCGTAGACGGTTCTTTGGTGCCAGTCAGCGCCGCCGATGTTCTTACTGAAGAAACCGTAGAAACACTTATTTTCGCCATTCTTGACGATGACCAAAAACAAATGCTCTTAAAAGACAAAGAGTTTGACTTTAGCTTTGCTTTTGGCGACCTTGGTCGGTTCCGTGTGAATGCTTTTCATGAACGCGGCAACTTGGCCGCGGCGCTTCGTCTCATTCCAAATGAAATGTTAAGTATTGAGCAGCTTGGTTTGCCGCCAATTACGACTAAATTTGCCGAATACCCCCGTGGGTTGGTGCTGGTAACAGGCCCAACTGGCTCGGGTAAGTCAACTAGCCTAGCGGCGCTGATTCATAAAATAAATATGGAACAAGCGAAGCATATTATTACCATCGAAGACCCTATTGAATACACGCACAAAAGTAATAAGTCGGTGATTGTGCAGCGCGAGGTACACTATGACACCTATTCGTTTAGCGCGGCACTGCGCAGTTCGCTGCGCGAAGACCCCGATGTGGTTCTCATTGGCGAAATGCGAGACCTTGAAACCATTGCTAGCGCTATTACCATTGCCGAAACAGGTCACCTTGTTTTTGCAACCCTCCATACCAATAGCGCCGCTCAGTCTATCGACCGTATGGTCGATGTGTTTCCGCCGCATCAGCAGCCGCAAATTCGAGCGCAGTTAAGCAACATTTTGATGGCTATTTGTAGCCAGCGTTTGGTGCCAGCTATTGGCGGCGGGCGAATTGCCGCTGCCGAAATTTTAATAGCCACTCCAGCTGTGCGCAACATCATTCGTGAGGGCAAAACGCATCAGCTCGATGCGGTTATTCAAACAGGCGCCGAGTTTGGTATGCAGAGCATGGATAAGCAGTTGGTCTCGTTGGTTCACGCGGGCACCATCAGCTACGACGAGGCTCGAAACTGTGCCATCGATATCGATGAACTCGATAGATTAATGAGGGACTAGCATGAGAGACACGAGACACGAGACAAGAGGCAAGAATTGTCGTAAAGACGACAATTTCTCGTTACTATTCACGACTCATGGCTCATGTCTCATGACTTTGCGACCAAATGGGGTAGGGCCATGCTAAATTATAACTATACGGCCCGTAACCCGCAGACAGGTAAGCAGGTTAAAGCGACCGTACAGGCAGACAGCGAGTCGGCGGCTGCAAGACTTATCGGCAATCAAGGGCTAGTGGCAACGCATATCAAGCTTGAGTCTGAGGGATTCAGTGGTCTTGGTAAACTTAAGGGGAAGGTAAAAGCAAAAGATAGAGTATTGTTTAGCCGCCAGCTTAGTACGCTCATAAATGCAGGATTGCCTTTACTTCAGGCGCTGCGGAGCGTCAATAGTCAAACGACAAATAAGGCGCTACAGATTGTACTAAATCAAGTAGTTGGTGACGTAGAAGGCGGAGGGACCTTGGCTGCGGCCATGGGTAAACACCCACGGGTATTTAACCAGGTGTATCTAAGCCTTATTGCGGCAGGCGAGTCTTCGGGTACGCTCGACCAAGCGCTGGAACGCTTAGCGGTACAGCAAGAAAAAGAGGCCGACCTAAACAGCAAAATCAAGGGTGCCATGATATACCCGGCCGTAGTGCTAGGTGTTATGGTGGCAGTGGTTGGCTTTATGGTTATCAAAGTGTTGCCGCAAGTTAAAATGCTTTACGCTGGCATGCCAGGTGCGAGGCTCCCATTGATTACCCGTATTTTATTAGCGGTTTCTGACTTCACCATTAAGTATTGGTGGTTGGTAGCTGTGTTTGCTGGCGTTAGTATCTTTTTTACGTCGCGTTGGGCGCGCACCGGCCCCGGAAAAGAGGTGGTTGATAAGCTTAAAATGAGGAGTTGGCCGATTGGACCGCTTTTTATGAAAGTCTATATGGCGCGTTTTGCACGAACGGGAACAACGCTTGTATCGAGCGGGGTACCTTTGCTACAGATGTTGAGTATTACGGCAGATGCCGTAAATAATGTGCACATTAGTCGGGCAATCCTTGCAGCCGCCGAAAAAGTCAAAGGCGGCAAGAGCCTAGCTGATAGCATCGATGGTGATCCAAATTTTTTGCTGCTTGTGCCAAACATGGTGCGTATTGGTGAGCAATCTGGAGCGATAGAGCAGATGATGGCCAAAGTGGCAGACTATTATGAAAAAGAAGTCGACACTGAAGTTGAAAATATCTCGAGTATAATTGAGCCAGTCATGATGATTGTCCTAGGTGTTGTTGCTTTTATCGTTGTGGCGGCCGTTCTGCTGCCAATCTACGGGCTGGCGGGCCAGAGCGGTTTTGGTAGATAGTAGCAAAAGCTTGCATTTTAGCCATTGACTCCGTATCATTCAAGTATAAGCATAATAAGATGGGGTAAAGGGGCACTTGCATTATGACTACAAAATTACAAAAGGTGAACAAAGGCTTCACGATTATTGAAGTTCTGATTGTTTTAGCCATTGCCGGGCTTATTATGGTGGTGGTCTTTTTGGCGGTTCCTGCTTTGCAGCGTCAGGCACGTAATAATACTTTAAACACGAATGCTAACAACCTGTTTACTGGGGTGAACAACTACATAGGCAATAACAACGGTACTTTGCCTGCACCTATGGCTGCGACAGCTCCAGCTAGCAATACGGTTACCATTGGAGCCTCAGGCAATGTAGAGACAGTTCGCGTTGATGGTTCGATTACGACTGTGCAGATCGATGCCGGAACTACTCCTATTACGTCTTCAAGCCCAGTGGGGACTGTGCAGATCGTGCGTGGCGTAAATGGCAAGTGTAATGCGACCGCCTCTGGTCTTTATATGGGCAACGGTACCGGTCGAAGTGTTGCTCTATTGTTTGTCGCCGAGAGTGGCACTGCGAATATCGTCAAGTGCTTAAATTAAATAGCTGAATATACAACACGATTGCTCGGGCTTGATAGTTATATCGACCCGAGCTAAAATATCGAGCTACTACCGAAAAAGTGTGGCATTTACCCGTCAATTCGGTGGTTCAAGCCTCGTAAAATATGGGTACTCAGTCCGACTGTCTAAGCATCTATCCACCAGCCTTTCCTGGTTTGCTTGTGTCACGTCCTAAGCCTCTCTAAGCTTCTTCTCCCTACGCTGAGATATTGATACAATGTGATAATGATTCCTGGGATGTTTTTTATCGTTGGTGTTTTACTGGGTAGCTTTATTAATGCTCTAGTGTGGCGGCTGCATGAGCAGGGTAAAAGGAGATCTTGGAGTTTAGATCTTAGATCTAAGAAAGGAAACGCTCAAAGCTCCAGTAGCGTTAAGTCTCCAAGCTCCAAGCTCCAAGCTCCGAGCTCTTCCAAAGACTTGTCGATACTGAAGGGACGCAGTATGTGTCCACAGTGCCATCATGTGCTCGCCCCTAGAGACCTCATACCGATTTTTAGCTGGTTGACTTTGCGTGGTAGGTGTCGTTACTGTGCTAAGGCTATCTCGGTGCAGTATCCGCTTATAGAGCTCCTAACAGGCTTCCTTTTTACGTTGCTTTATAGTGTGTGGCCGATGAGCTTTAGTGGTGTTCATTTGGTGCATTTTACCTACGGTCTGGTGTATGTGGTATTTTTTGTGGCTCTGGCACTCTATGACATGAAGTGGTTTTTGTTACCAAACAAACTCGTTTACCCACTCACGGCAGTGGCGGCAAGTGAGGTCTTGGTAGTTGCGCTTTGGAGTCATACGCTCGTTGCTTTGTGGAACCCGTCCGCAGGAGCGGTACTGGTCTTTGGTTTGTTCTGGGTGCTGTACCAGGTATCGAAGGGGCGGTGGATTGGCGGCGGAGATGTTAAATTGGCTATAGCACTCGGATTAATAGCCGGTACGCCGTTGCGAGCGCTTCTGGTCGTGTTTTTTGCCTCACTGGTGGGAACCGTGATCAGCCTACCCCTTATAGTGAAGGGCAAAAATGGCATGACGCAGCAGGTACCGTTTGGGCCATATCTACTGGCGGGCTGTATGATTGTGTTGCTTTTTGGAGCGCGAATTGTAGAGTGGTATCAGCGCATATTGCTACAGTAAAAACCATAAAAATCAGTAGTTTTGTAGCACAACGGTTATGCTATAATGAGGCCTATGAATAGGGGTGGTAGTGCGATGTCGGCCAAGGGGTTTACAATTGTCGAGACCATGATAGTTTTGGCCGTTACAGGCTCAATCTTCGTTATGGCAGCTTTACTTATAAATGGCAGACAGAATAAAACTGATTTTCAAGTGGGTATACGAAATCTGCAGCAACAGTTTCAGCAAGTTATAAACCAGATTGCTAGTGGATATTATTCGAACAGAGGAGGCTTTAGCTGCTCCTCGGTTGGCACGAGGGCGCTTGAGATTACCGCTGGTGCTGCAAGTCAGGGTACTCACGGCGACTGCGTTTTTATTGGGAGTGCGCTTTTAACTGGAGGGTCGTACTACACCGATAAGCTCGTTGTTGTACCGTTGGCGGCCCAAAGAAGTCTTGTCGACGGGCGGCCAACACCAGTGGTTGGCGCAGCGCCAAATTATTGGCGTATTACGGCGCTTGGACCAACGATGTCGGGTTCAACAGGATACGAAAATATATCTGCGCCTAATATGACGGAATCTACCCAACTGCCTAGTAGTATTACTTTTAAAAAGGCTGATTATACGTTAAGTAATGACGTCGTAGAAACATATACTCCGGGGAGCACTGCTCGTATTGCAATATTGAGTAGCGGCGGGTCGCCTAATACTGCCGTTGGGAGCCAGTCTTTCACCGCGTACGCTTATACCCAAATATCTTCCCGTCCGTTCGATGATGATATGCTACAGCTTAACTTAGCTGGCTACGAGAGGCAGCTTAAGAGTGTCGCGTTATGTTTTGCGAGTGGCGGCACTGATCAGTCAGGCCTTATTACTATATCGGCGGGGCTTGAGGTGTCCTACCAGATTAAAAATGGAGTAACATGCTGATGGGACTTGCACGGTTACTGAAATCTCGTCGTGATCTTGGCCAAAAAGGTGACACCATAATCGAGGTAATGATTGCTGTTGGTATTGTAAGTTTGGTCCTAACGGCAGCATATGCAGTGACAAATCGGAGCGTTCAGAGTTCGCAGCAAACCCAAGAACAAAGTTATGGTCAAAAGCTAGTTGAACAACAGGTTGAGTTACTAAGGGCCGCTGCCACTAAACCTGCCTTAGCTGGTTGTTTTGACCAGACGGGGTCGTTTCAAACACTCTTGGCTAGTTGTAAAAAAACGAACGGCGGGGCTGTTTACGCTCTAACTGTTAAGAATATTTCAGGAGCAGATTATTCTGTGCAGGCGACATGGGAGACGGTCAATGGTGGGAACGCAGATATTACCGTATACTACAAGGTTATTCTATGAAAAAAAACAATAACTTTACCCGAGAGTGGAGGGGTTTCAAGAGCGTTCAAGCCGGGTTCACTATTGTCGAACTTATGATCGCAACATTAATTTTTTCAATTATCCTCACACTTATAACGGTCGGCGTAGTCTCGTTTACGAACCATTACTATAAGACGGTTCATATTTCGACCACACAGAATACGACTAGAAAAATTATCGATATAATCAGTCAGGCAATACAGTTCGGTACATCCAGTGTCACCCCTACAGACCCAGCGAAAGATTATTTTTGTGCGGGCGGATATGTGTTTTTATATGACACAAACGGTGTTCAATTTACGGACACAGCTGGGCAAAGGGGCTTATACATGAAGCCTATGGAGACGAGCATTTGTGTTCCGCCAACCCCTCCCGAGTTAACTGGCGGCACACAATTACTTGGCGATAAAATGCGTATAACAAAGGTGGCCGTGACCGAGCAGCCTGGTAGTCTTTATTCGGTAGATGTTATGGTTGTGTATGGCGAAGACGATCTTTTTTGTTTATCTGACACGCCAGAGACATGTGCCGTGGGGGCTGCCACAGTGAACTCAGCAGTGTTTTATAATAATCCGAATATTACGTGTAAAACCGGCATTGGTTCGCAGTTTTGTGCGGTCAGTCGACTCACTGCCAGCGTCCAAAAGAGGATAACAAACTAAAGAAGGTACGTAGTACAATGAGAGCAAGCATGAAAACAATAGTACACAAAGATGAGCGCGGACTGGTGTCATTTATGATTACATTTATTATGATATTAGTTATATCGCTTATTGTGGTCGGGTTTACGCAGGTTACCAACCGCAATCGACGTGAAGCGCTAGATCGTCAGTTGAGTACGCAGGCATTCTATGCCGCAGAGTCTGGGGCCAATGCGGCCATTACGCAAATTCAATCAAAAATCAAAAGTAATAGTGCGGTGATGGTTCAAAAAAACTGTAACGAAGGAAACTATACGCTCTTTGATGCTGGAGTGGGCACAGGAGTTAAAACTACCTGTTTGCTCGTGAACCCCCTTGTTTCAGACATTCAAGTGTCTGCAAACACACAGTCTTCAATGGTTTTACCTCTAAATTTTGCGAATGTTGATGGCGCGGCGATGTTCCCAACCTCACTTTCTCTAACGTGGAGCTTACGAGCGGCAAGCATTAAGCCGAGTGTTTCAGGTTGTCCAGATGTGGGTGGATTTCCTACTACGGCGATGTTTGATTGTGACTATGCCTTGCTGAGGATTGACTTGATGCAAGACATAGCCGATAAAAGCTCCCCTGAAAAAATGAACGCCGCCACGTCAACGCTCTACCTTATGCCAGTAAAAAGTGGTGGTGTGCCATCTGCATCAATTAACCCCCTAGGTTCTACGAAGGCAACAATTGTCCCTGCTATATGTAGTTCGGTGAGTAAGACGTGTACTGCAACACTTATATTTTCTTCAGTTCCTTCTACCTCAAGTTTCTATGCTCGTTTATCAACTCTCTATCAAGACACAGATCGTGTTACCATAGATGGCGCAGTCGTAGACAGTGGTGGAACGAATCCAGGAAGCGCCTATTTCAAAAATATTCAAGCAACTATAGATAGTACAGGCCAGGCCCAAGATGTTTTACGGCGTATTCAGCTAAGGGTGCCCCTACAGGCATTTAGTAACCAGAACTTGCCCATGGGTGGTATCCAATCGGCGGGGCCTGTGTGCAAACGGTTTACAGCGTACGCAGGCTTTTATAGCTCGGAGTGTGCTCCTTAGGTAGAGTATCTTCATGATGAAGGACGAAGGCGTGCCACAAGATTTGGAAGTGGTTCTAAGGTCTAAGACCTAAAATTCGCGATATTGTCATTTGGTCTCAGCTCAATATACGCGTCACTGTTAGCACAGCTAGGTGCAAGCAAGCGGTAGTGTCGCCTTTAGAGGTAGGGGTGTAGAACTCGATGTTTACATTGAGTTCGGGTTACTTATGGTGGAACTTCTCGTGCACCGCTCGCAAGTGCGGGTCAGTCACGTGGGTGTAAATTTGTGTGGTCGAAATGTTACTATGGCCCAACATGGCCTGGACGCTACGCAAATCAGCCCCGTTCATCAGTAAGTTTGTGGCAAACGAATGTCGCAGGGTGTGCGGGCTGACGTGTTTGGTAATGCCCGCTAGTAGGGCATAGTGCGCCACCAAGCGCTGTACGCTGCGCGCTGTCAGGCGGTGAAAGTTACCGCTTCTATCCACCGTTTTGCGCCCGCCGTAGCGAATAAAAAGTGGCTTGGTAGTGTCGGTGCGTTTGTTTAGATATTTTTCGATCCATTCAGCCGCCTCGACACTTATAAATATGGGGCGGTCTTTCTGGCCTTTACCGCGTACCATAAATTCGCGGCGCTTTAGGTTTATATGATCTTTATCGAGCCCAATCAGTTCCGATACGCGCAGCCCACTGCTAAAGAGCAGCTCTAAAATGGCGCGGTCGCGCAGGCCTGCATCGGTGGAAATATCTGGTTGGTCGAACATGCGGCCCAGTTCTTCTTCGTTCAAAAATGTTACCTGTGCCCGTTTGGTGCGGGCAAGTTCTATCTTGTCGGGTGCCATACAGTCGAGTTCGCGTTTGTGACAGAACTTCAAAAAACTGCGCAGGGCAATCAGGTGATAGTTTTGGGTCGACTTCTTTAGCTCGTCGCTCACGTTGGTGCCGAGTCGGTTCAGCCACAGCCGCCATTTGCGCACCAACTCTGGGTTAATGTCGGCCACTGCAATATCTCCCGCGTAATCACTAAGGCGGGTGAGGTAATGGTCGTAATTGGCAATAGTTTTTTGTGAACGGTTTTGTTCGATCTCAAGGTATTCTAAAAAATCGGTTTTAGCGTTGGCAAACTTCATATGCTTACAGTCTAGCACATATTGTGCGACGTTGGCATTTCATTTTCAATCTGTTACAATGCCAGTAAAGAAAGGATTTTACTACATGGAAAGAACATTAGTTGTATTTAAACCAGACGCCGTTATGCGCGGAATCGTCGGCGAGGTAATGACTCGTTTTGAACGAGCTGGCTTTAAGATTGTCGGCATGAAGATGCTTCAGCCAGACTACAAACATTATTTTGCGCACTACGAAGGCATTGGCACGCTTAAAACTCGCAAGGGCGACGAGATTTTTGAAACCCAGCTACAAACCATGCAGTTCGGGCCTGTTATTGCTATGGTGCTCGAAGGGGTAGAGGCTGTAGAGTTTGTGCGCAAAATGGTGGGCGACACTCAGCCAAAAACGGCTGCACCTGGCACCATTCGAGGTGATTACGCACATGTAACGTATGGTCAGGCCTCAAACGCTGGCGTTGGCGTTTCAAATATTGTTCATGCCTCGGCTACGCCAAAAGAAGCGCAGCAAGAAATTGATCACTGGTTTGCCAACAGCGAAATATATGACTACCGAACAGTGCATGAACTGTTCACTCAACCTCGTAAAAAAGCAAAATAGTTCCTTTAAAATTGAGCACAAAATGTGCTCAATATGTCCCGATAGTTCAACGGATAGAATAACGGAGCTTGTCCCGTAAAATTGGTTTCTAAAGCAAGTATTTACCCCATGGCCTAAGTCTTGCGCTTACTATATTGATGGGGTTTGCTGCCTCTCGCTAAACCAATTTATACGGGATCTAGGAGAGGTTATTAGTTACTACGAAGAGGAGTGCGCCAGCGGCGCGCGATTTCCAGTGAGCTGGAAGCGAACCAGTGCTATGATAAGATTATGCTATGTCCCGATAGTTCAACGGATAGAATAACTCCGTCCTAAGGAGCAGATGTTGGTTCGATTCCAGCTCGGGATACCAAACTAGTTACACATATTTTCCAGCATATAAAAGTGCTACAATACGCTTATGGCCAAAGAGAAAAAAAGCCGACTCACCACCTCAGGTAAACCGAAATATTTTGCTGACCAGTTCGATGATGAAGAGGTATTGTACGTCTTTCGTAAGCATCCGATTGTTATGCGAAAGGGCTTGATCTTTGGGTCGCTAGGTCTACTGGTTGGTCCGCTGTACACACTCATACTCACCTACGTAAAACCCGATAACCCTCCTACCATGATGTTTTTTTACATGAGCTTTGTAGTGAGCATTGCCGTGAGCGCGCTGTTGTTTTTTCCGGCCTGGATGAGCTGGTACTTTAGTGTTTTTATTGTGACCGATCAGCGGTTTATACAGATCAGTCAGCGCGGATTTTTCAACCGAAGTGTGGTAGACATGGGGCTTAACCAGATTCAAATGGTAAATTACGAAGTAAAAGGTCTGCAAGATACACTGCTCGGATATGGTACGATAATGATGCAGACTTTTGTGGGTGATTTGGTTATACATTACATTCATCATCCTGCGAAGACCCAAAAAAAGCTGCTAGAAATTTTACGAAATAGTGGCGTGTCTGCCGTGGCAATACCAGGCGAATAGGAGTGTGTACACATGAAAGACAGTAAAAAAAAGCTATCGTTAGAACGAGTCAAACGTGTAAAAACAGCGGTGCCTCAGGTAGCCCGCCGTTTTCGTAAGCCGAGCCTGCAAGTTCAAACCGAAACTGCACTGCAGAACGTGCCACGTATTACGAACGAAACTGTTTCTGAGCACCGTGAAGAAGTATTGAAGGGTGCTCGTAAGTATAAATACCCGCTTGAACATTCAAAGCACCGCATTGTGCTTGTTTCGACAACCCTGCTTTCTTTGGGTGTGCTCGGGTTTTTTATATATGCAGGACTTAACTTGTATAAGTTTCACGCCACCTCTCTTTTTATGTACCGCGTTACACAAGTCATTCCTGCGCCCGTAGCAAAAGCAAACAAGCGCTGGGTATCGTACGAGAGCTACTTATTTGAACTGCGGCGCTACATGCACTACTACGAAACGCAGCAGCAGGTTGATTTTTCTAAAGAAGGTAAAGACCAGCTTGCTATGTATCGCCCGAAGGCTTTGCAGCAGGTAATTGATGCTGCGTATGTTAAAGACCTTGCTGCGTTGCATAAGGTTTCTATTTCAAATGCCGAGGTGAACGATGCGGTTGCAACCCTTCGGGCTCAAAACCAGCTAGGTTCAGATAACGATGAGCTTCGCAGTGTGACGAAAAAGTTTTTTGGCTGGTCGCTTGAAGATTTACGCCGACAGTTGCGCCAAGAGTTGCTGGCCCAAAAGGTCGCAGCCAAGCTCGACACTACTTCATATGCGCATGCTCAGCACGTTCTTTTACAATTACGCTCAGGGGCAGATTTTGCAACACTTGCCGCTCAGTCATCAAATGATGAAGCAACCAAGGCAAATGGTGGGCAGTACAACGACGCGGCTATTACCATCAGCAGCCAAGAAGTACCACCGATTGTTGTACGTGAACTTGCCAAGTTGAAGCCTGGTGAAATTTCACCTATTATTACCACGCCAACCTCATTTGAAATCGTAAAACTACTTTCTGTTGAAAACGGTAAGTATAAAGCGGCGCACATCCAGATACAGTTTAAAAACATTCAAACCTACATAGAGCCCCTCGAAAAGGCCAACCCACCCAAGCGCTTTATTGACGTAAAACCTCCAAAATAGTTGCTTTTTTGTCATTGACTTGCTAAACTGACCTCTGTTACAGTCTCGAGGAAAAACAAACTTTCCTCGATGGTCATGCGGGTGACCTGCTCAGATAGAGTAATTGTATGGCAGCTTACAAAAGACCAAACCAGGGAGCGTAGTCGACCGTTTGGGATTTTGAGAGGAGGAACGTAGACATAGGTCGAAGCTTTTGCCGAGCAGGCAAAACGAGACTTAGTCGTTAGTTCTGACGAGCGCCCGTAGTGAAGAGGCCTATCACGCCTCTTTTGATCCGGAGGAGATCGCCGGTTCGGCGGACGAGGAGCGGAGCGGTCCAGAAGTTTACTTATGAACCGCGAGCACCGCAGGAAGGAGTCCTGCGAAGCAGGGCGATATTCGGTCGGGCCCGACCATTTGTCCGATGATTAACAAATTAGATATCTGTTACAATAGTAACGCTTGCGCCCGTAGTGAAGAGGCCTATCACGCCTCCCTGTCACGGAGGAGATCGCCGGTTCGAATCCGGTCGGGCGCGCCAAGAAATACGACTCATGCCGAAAGGTATGGGTCGTATTTCTTTATGTGTC
>JBATSO010000056.1:0-8722 GCA_049293335.1 Saccharimonadales bacterium (SeqCode) | reverse complement strand
GGTTATTTTTGACCGTTTTAGTCTAGAAAACGGCAACTCGGTGGTGTTCGCAAAGTCTGGCGCAGGCAAAAGCTTTACCGTAAAGCTCGAAGCGCTGCGTAGCCTGATGTTTGGTACCGAAATATTCATCATTGACCCAGAAAACGAATACGAACGCATGTGCGATGCCGTGGCGGGCGCGTACGTGCGCTTGAGCCTTAATTCTGCAACCCGCATTAACCCCTTTGATCTTCCGCAAGTTGTCGACACCGACGAGGCCGATAACGCCCTGCGCTCCAACCTCATTACCTTGCACGGCCTTCTGCGGCTGATGATGGGTGGCGCCCAGGCTCAAATGCAGGGTGGTAGTGGCGTAATGATGCCCGCCCTGGCACCATCTGAAGAGGCCGACCTAGACGCCGCACTTATCGACACCTATGCCAAAGCGGGCATTACTCAAGACCCCCTAACCCATTCCTCACCGCCGCCCACCATCTCCGACCTGTACGACACCTTACTTCATATGGGCGGCACAGGCCCCCAGCTTGCCCAACGCCTGCGCAAATACACAAGTGGCACGTTTGCAGGTATATTCAGCCAACAGAGCAACATCAACATCAACAACCCCCTGGTTGTGTTCAACATTCGTGACCTCGAGGACGAACTCCGCCCCGTTGCCATGTATATTGTGCTCAACTATATTTGGAACAAAACTAAAAGCGACCAAAAAAAGCGCATTCTTATCGTTGACGAAGCGTGGCAGCTTATGAAATACGAAGACAGCGCTAACTTCTTGTTTAGCCTAGCTAAACGCGCCCGCAAATACAACCTAGGCATTACCACCATTACCCAAGATGTCGAAGATTTTATGGGGTCGCGCATGGGCCGTGCCATTGTAGCCAACGCCAGCATGCAACTGCTGCTCAAACAGTCGGCCAGTGCAGTTGATGTGCTCAGCGATGTATTTAAGCTCACCGAAGAAGAAAAGAAGCGCCTCGGGCAGTTCCCCGTTGGGCAAGGCTTGTTCTTTGCGGGGCAAAACCACGTGCATGTGCAAATTGTAGCCAGCCCCACCGAAACAGGCCTCATCACAACCAACCCTCAGCAGGTTCAGGCCATGCAGCAGGGCGATATGAGCCAAGCACAAGGCACAATAGACCTACAAAACCAACTGTATCCAGGAAGTACAAATAACCTTTCTTAGGGGGTTGCTATGCCTGTATACGACGACCAAGACACCCAGCCAATCTATGACACCGAAGGCGGCCACGATAACCTTGGTGTTCACCCCGAACACGCTGAAGCCGAAACCGCCGATCTCGAACGCCAATTTGCCGCCCCTTCGGCAGAGGGCAGACAACCAAGCTCCTCAAGAAGCACAAACAGTCCAGACGACCTGAGGGATAAAGAAGAATCGGGTGGCATTGAAGCCGGCCAAGAATCTAACGGTTCAGACGAACAAGACAAGCTCGGCCGCGGCTTTACCGGCAAAAAAGAACAAAAAAAGACCCCAAGAGGCAAGCTTTCAAAAAAAACAAAAACTCGTTTACTCGCTGGGGCGGCTGGCGGTGTATCGGCCATTGGATTGATTATAGTTCTAGGAATCCTCTTTCTTGGTTCGCTTGGCATTCCAAATTTTATGCAAAACGTTACACAGTACGCCTTTGTTCGTTACACTAGGCAATTAAGTAAGTCCTCTAGCCGAATTGTTCAAGAGGCAGTTGCTTCGCAAGCATCCCAAGGAGTAGTGCGCCAAGCACTCGAAGAAAAGTTTGGAAAATCTTTGGAAAGGTTTGATAATTTCCGACCCCAAAAAGTTCTCGAGAACCTCGGAACAAGCAATGGCATGGAGATTCATGCTGAAGCAAAATTCGGGCGCGGAAACGTAGTAACCAGGCTCGTTGTCGATGGACAAGAACTACCCATCCAGAGGGCGAGCATCAAAGATGCGCTTAGTCTAAAGAACTATATAAATAACGCCAAGAATGAAGCGATTTTTTTGCGCGCTGTTGATCAAAATATGAAATTAGGCGACATAAATTTTATTACACGCAGTGCAGCCTTAAGGCAGCTTAAAAGCGAAATTGGCGCCAGTACGGCGGGTTGGATACTCTCGAAGTTTAAGGGCTTATCACCTTCGGCTGCCCAGGCTGAGGCAGTCGCGCAAGAGATTGCTGCAACCAGAGGCGTAAAACCAAGCAATGCCGTCACCGCTTCGGTTGCCGAGGCAGAAAATGCTGCAGCCCAAGCCGAACAAGAGGTTGCTAAGGACCCTAAAAAAATTGGAGCAGCCATTGCCGAAGATGGCGTAGCAATTGAAGTAGAGCAGGCGGTCGAAAGAAGCGTTGGGGGTTCTTTTGTAACGGGGGCGATTGAAACACTCAACACAGCTTATGCGATTGCTGTGCCGGTATGTATTATATACGATGGCTCTATGATAAAGGCTGGACCATCTATCGACACCCAGTCCGAGAGGGTTCAGCGTCAATATTATGACGTTGCTGCAAAGGCAGATCAACAAAAATATGGGGCACGAGACGGCGCCGACCCAACCCAACTTGCCACGGCTATTGCTGCCACCAATGCGCAGCTAGGCGACACCGTAAACTCGAACGCCATGTTAGTTGTAAGCGGGAAAAAACCAAACGAAGTACAGAGTGTTCAAGCAAATGCAATGGGTAGCTATGATTACACTATTTTTAATGCCATGGGTCTCGATAACAGCGGCGTGGTAGGCAAAATACTTAACACAGTGATGACCGACGGCTGCAAAACGATGACCGACCTAAGGACCGCGGCAGGATTAGCCGCAGTGAATGTCATAATTACTGCCGTGACAGGAGGCACCAGCAAGGCTGCCGAAGGCACTATTAAGGTTGCCGCGACGAAAGCTATTCAATCTATTGTGTCAAGGACTGTTGAGAAAGCCCTCGCCAAGAAAGTAATGAAAGAGGGTCTTAGTATGGTCACACGAAATGGTATATCCCGTCTCGGTAGGCTAGTGATTGGGCCAAGCTTTAAAAAATTTGCTGCAAAGCAGGGCGCGATTGTCGGAGCAACCTTTGGAGTGACCGAACTCGCTAAGCTGGTTGTTTTTAACAGCTCTGGGCAAATGACAAGCGGCATGGCGCAGAAAGATGATTTCGCAAATAATATTTTCCAGGGCGGCTTAGTGGCGGGAAATGAAGCTTCAAGAAAAACGTCTTATGGAGCGCCTCTTACAGACGCGGATTTGGTAGCAAGCAGCAGACAGGATGCTGTCTTTCTGGCCAATCTTCAGAGTTCAAAGAGTTATTACAACAGATATTTTTCCCCGAAAGACGCAAATTCTCTTTTGGCACGCGTGGCCGTGAATCTAAGAATGAACATTAAGCCGAGCTTTGTTGACTCGTTAATCCGTGCTGCTAGTCTTATCTTAAACCCGATTAAGTCAGTAGCAAGTACGTTTGGCAACATGAACCCCCTTGTGCATGCAGCCGACACGGTCACAAACAATGGGGTAGTAAACTTTGGCTGGACAGCAGCAGAGGAAGCTCTCATAGACAAAGACCTAAGCTATGGCATGCTCGCAAACGAAAAAACCCTAGCCGACAGCGGTAAAGAGTCGGAAGTATCGTCAACATATGGTAGGTGTTTTACTGACTCTATTGGTACACTACTCGCAGAGGGTCTTGTAAAGAGAGACGAAAATGGCGCCGTCAAAGATGACGATTCGCTATGTTCGCCAAAGAATCTTGGTTTTAAAAACCCGAAGTATGGCGATTTGGTCTTCCGATTGCGCATCAAGAGTCGCTACGACAAGGACTTTGGACGACTAAAGGACCTCTCGCTGCCCCCACAGGCACGAGCCGCCACTACGGCGCAAACCGGCGCATCAGGAACGGGAATGGGGGCTTCAGATCTTCCTGCTGGGTCGGCCCAAGAGCTCGCTAAACAGATTTTGGCTAGTCCGAACGTAGTTTACACATCAGGGCTCAGTATTAGTGCAGCGGGGTTGCGCGCAGCCATGCAAGAAATAGCCGATACAGGTAGCCAGTCGGGTTGCGGGGGGGTTGCGGTCAACCCACGGCTACTTAGTACTATTCTGGCGCTTTCAAAAACGTATAAAATTACGATTGGTGTGATAGTGAGTGGCCACGGCTGCACTGATGCCTCGCACTCAAAGGGACTCGCGGTCGATATAAATGGGGTGAATGGCACAAATATTGGGGGGAGTACATTCAATGAACAGACTGTTCGCGACCTGTACCTCGACGCGGCTAAGTTGCTCCAGGCGGGCGGTGGTGGGCACCTTAACCAAGCACAGTGCTTTAGCGCCGGCAACCCCGCTGCTTCAACCACAATCAAAGAGGCTCTCCCTGGAGACGCCTGCACACATATACATATGGACGTAAGGACATAACCATGCGACACACAACCTTCTCTTCGATTCTTTGTGCAGTAAGCTGTGTGGTTTTGCTCGCTAGTCAAACAGGTGACGTTTTTGCCCAGTATAGCCCAGAAGATTATGATTGCGCAAAAATCGACACCTGCCACTATGACCGATTCAACGTAGTTTGTACCCCTGGCGCAAGTATTGCTGTAAGTTCCGCTGGTACGGATAAAGCGACGAATGGGTCGTGGAGTAGTGGGCTGCAACCCCCCTACATTCTTGAGCAGTTTGCTATTGAAACCCTCAAGAATGTTGCCCAAAAAAAAGGCACAAATGTTGCCGACGCGGTTACAGAAGAGCATGTGATTGCCCTCGTCGCTTTCATGTGGGGAGAGGGTGGCGATATCATGAACCAAGATATTTTCAACCCATTAAACACAGGCATAAATGCGCCCGAACTACTCGCGAGCGCCAATGCTGCAAACGGGCTACAATCGTTTAAGTCATTTGATGCTGGCGTAGAGGCTACCGCACGCACCATGGTTGGCAGCTACCAGTCGCGTCTGGCAGCAGTCTTAACCCAAAAAGACTCAACAGCACAGCAGTTTATGGAAGCGCTTACATATTTTAATCGTTATGAGGGTAACAAGTTTTGGGCCGAGGCTTCTTTGCCACCTAATGATGCTAAATACTATGCGGGCCGGCTACAACTTGTGCAGCAAACGAGGGCAAAATACGCCGATATGGCAGGAACCATCCTTGGCACACCCCAAAAAGAGGCGGCGCTCAACCTTACCGATAAAAGTAAACTTACCTTTCACCCCACTACCGATACGAGCAGTTCTTCTGGCAGCTCGGGCGCTTCGACCGGTGGCACTACGGGCCAAGACTGCGCAACAACCGTAGCGGGCGGCGTGGTAGCGGGGAACATTGCAAAAACAGCCCTTGGCCTCGCTTGGCCCGAACCACACACCCCGCCATTAGAACCAAAACCCGAATATATTGCAGCCATGCAGCAGTTCAACCCAGGTGCACTGGGCCTGTCAGGGGGAGCAGACTGCGGTGCTTTTGTTGGGACCGTAATGAAGGCGAGCGGCGCCGACAAAGATTACCCTGCGTCTTTTACAGGAGCCCAGCTTGCCTACGCTACAGCGCATCCCGAGAAATATCTCGTAACTCAACAGGTTTCAAGCACGGCCGACTTACAGCCCGGTGATATTATGATTGTTGGGGGAGTAGGGGGGGTAAATGCCTCGGGGCACACGTATATATTTGTTGGCCTTCAGTCGAACGGCTACGATGAAGCCAGCGCCTCTCTTGGCACAAGAATGCCCTCTTTGCATAAAGCGGTTACGTCCGACGCTAGAGGTAATTACGTAAGGATAAGGTTAATCAATGCAGCTACAAACTAGGGTTATTAAGGTCATTATAATTTTACCCCTTTTAGCGGGGTTACTTTTGGGTATACAACACTTTTATCTAACCCAACGATACTCTGCAAAAATAACTGTAGAGTTTACTCCCGCCAGTTCTACCGCAACGCTTGATGGCAAGAAAATAGGTGCAGGCACACTCCGTGTGCGGCCTGGGAGCAAAACAATTCGTGTTACTCACCCAGGCTTTTCAGAGGCTTCTCAGGTATACTCTCTCAGAAAACACGAGACTACATATGTTGGCGTTGTTCTTGAGTCAAACAGTCCGAGTACTACGAACTGGTATAGCACACATCCAGCAGACCAAAAACTAGTTGAAAAAATTGCTGGCCTAAATATGGAGAGCGTAGCTCGTAAAGCCCTCATCTTAGAGCCTTTTATAAAAGAGTTACCGTTTGTTGGACCGGGCGGCATATTTAGGGTTGATTATGGCCAAACAGATAGCGCTACAGGAAAACCAAAAATCATTATCCAGGCCGACTCAAAAGAAGCCGCCGATGATGCACTAAGTTGGATCCGTACAAAGGGGTATAAGCCAGAGAGTATGAAAATAACTTATCAAAAATTTAGCGTTGAAAACAGCAACGCGATTTTCGATTAACCGCGGAGAGGTGTTTTACTATTTAGTTACATAAAGCTCTACCCACTAGAATTAAGAGGTAAAATGGTGCTTGTAGTAAAGTGTTTTACGACCATGTCGGCGTCGGTGGTGGTTAGGAAGGTTTGATATTTTTGCAGGTAGTTTGTTAGGGCCTTACGGCGAACGCCATCGAGCTCACTAAATACATCGTCTAGAAACAACAGGGGTCGTTTGTTTGTAGCCGCCTCGATTGTTTGCAGTTCGAGCACCTTGAGTGCGAGCGTGAGGGTGCGCACCTCTCCTCTTGACGCCACAAGTTCAATCGGTTGAGCGTTAAACAGGGTAGTAAGGTCGTCGCGGTGCGGACCATAGCTCGTAAAGCCTCGCTGCTGATCTTGTGGCAGCGTTTGCTCGAGCCTACTCATAAGCTGCGATTCGTAACTTTCAATAGAAAACTGTGTAGCATAGGCCAGCACCACACTATCCTGGCTATGTGAAAGTTCTGTATAGAGGTCGGTTATTGTTTGGTTAAGCTCTTCGACCAGTTGGTGCCGAGCTCGGCTCATAACGGCGCCGAGCTCGCTCAGGCGCAGGTCCCACGGGAAAAAGTCTTGCCGACTATGTTGCCCCGTTTTTAAAAGCGCGTTTCGCTGTGCTAAGACACGGCGATAATTTTTGCGAAAGCTTTTGTAGCCAGGCTTGGTCTGTTCTAAGATTTCATCGAGGTAGTTTCTTCGAACCTCGGGAGAACCATGAAAAAGCATAAGGTGGTTTGGTTCAAACAGTACGCTCGGGAGCAGTTGTTCGTGGCGCGGTCGCATATAAGTTTTACTATTTATTTCATAGCTTTTTTGGGGCGGTTGGGCGGTTAGTTTTACGATGCGCTCTGAGCCATCAGACATATGAGCCTCGAGCCTCATCCAGGGCTGATTAAACTCAACCAGGTCTTTGTCGCCCACTCGAAACGAACCACCACGCGCCACTACCAAAATAGCTTCTAAAAGGTTCGTTTTGCCGCTACCATTTGGCCCCACCACAATGTTCACCCCCTCACCAAACTCAAACGAGCTGTCGTGGTGTGATCGAAATTGCTGCAAGTGTATATCTACAATTATCACTGACTTAAGTATAGCCTACAGGGCTAAAGCTCCTTCAAACAAGCGCCCTAACTTAGCTCTTAAGCGGCATAATAATGTGGGCATAATCTTTTTTGGTTGGGTCCGAAAGAAGTACCGCTTCTAGTTTGCCGTTAAACTGAATATGCACCGATTGGCCAGTAATTGCCTGGAGAGCGTCGAGCAGATAGCGCGAGTTTAGTGTAATCGCCCCCGAGCCAGTCGCCTCTACGGTGGCAGAAGCATTGTTTTCACCCAACTGCGAGGCAACTGCTCGTATCCATATGCTTTGACTTGGTTCGTCAACGCTTATTACAATACTACCTGCGCTTTCGCGGGCAAACAAGCTCGTAACCTTCACTATATTTATACATTCACTTCTCGAAAGGGTTGCGCTGGTTTCAAATTTTTCTGGAATGAGCTTGCGATAATCGGGGTAATTACCTTCTATGAGTCGTGCTACTAGTTCGACCTCGCCCACCTTAAATAGCGCCTGCTGGTCATCGCAGGTTACTTCTACGTCACCCGATTGATCGTTGATGATTCTAAGAACATCTTGTAGGGCCGAGGCGGGCATCAAAAGCCGAATATCTTCCGAAATCTTAACAAGCTTTTTTTCTGCTAGCCGATAGCTGTCGGTGCTAGCAATATATAGTTCTTTCTCGATAGTATGAAACAGTACACCGGTAAGCACTGGGCGACTTTCGTCATTAGAGGCTGCAAAAACAACTTGCTGCAAGCCTTCTTTAAAAAGCGGTGCCGCAATAACCCACGTTAAACCATTTTCGGGGGTTGGCATAACAGGGAACTCGTCGGCCGAAACACCATTTATAACCGACTTATAGTGATCTGTTTGAACGGTTAGGCGCATATTTTCTTCTTCGAGTTCTATCACCCCGCTAGGTAGTCCAGAAATAAGGTCTTGAAACAAGCGAGCAGGCACCGTAATACTACCCTCTTTTTGAATTTGAGCTCCCACATAACTCGAAATACCAATGTCGAGGTTTGTTGCCGCCAGTTTTAACCGATTATCTTCAACTTTTAGTAGTACGTTCGCCAGTATTGGTAGGGTACCCCGTGTACTTGCAACACGAGCAACATAACTAAGTGCCTTTGTAAGGTTTTCTTGAGTTACTTTAAGCTTCATAAAAGTCCTTCTGAGCCTGCATGCTCTATTAATAAAATATTTTCTTTTCTAGTTGAGGTGCTTATTATTGGTGCTGTGCACACTGAGTATAAATAA